>RFKJ01000515.1 GCA_003694325.1 Deltaproteobacteria bacterium | reverse complement strand
GTCTCCAGCCGGACTCCTGCCCCGCGATGGCCTGCCCCGGGCGGGCCCGACGCTTCTGCCGACTCCGCCCCCGTACGAGGAAGGCCCCGATGGTTCCCCTGATCTGCTTCGTCCTGCTTGCCTGCTCACCATCCCTCGACGGCTCCTGGGAGGGGCCTCTCGACTGCGGGCCGGGCACCGTCCCGGTGGACATGGGGATGGACCTGTCCCCCGGTCGAGGGGGGGAGTTCGACGGGGAGGGCTTCATCGCGTTCACCCAGGCCGATGGCACCGACCGGGAGATCACCTTCGACGTGACCGCGGCGGTGTCGGGGGGAGCTCCGCTGGTCACCCGGGAGTACGGCGTCACCTTCGCGCTCGACTCCTGCCGCTACGACGGTCGGAAGGATGACTGCTACGCCATCACCAACGCCGCCTTCGATCCCGGCGATGACGTGCTGACCGGGGACATCGACGGCTTCCTCCAGAGCTGGGACTGCGATTTCGAGCTGGAGCGCTGACCACCTCGTCGGGCTGTCGGACCGGACGCGGCGATCAGAGCGCGGCGATCAGGGCGCGGCCTGCCACAGCCGGGTGCCCCGTCCCCAGTCGACGGCGATCTCCAGGAACAGGCTGGTCCGGCCGACCCCCTCCTGCCGCTCGATCCACGGGGCGTGGCCGACGATGAGCTCGCCGTGGGTCCGACCCTTCGCCAGTCGGGCCTGCCCCCCGAACCCGATCGCCCACGGACCGGCGGGCCGGCTGCTCACGATCCCGTCGGCACAGGCTGCGTCCGAGAAGCCGGCCAGGCGCAGCTCGGCGCCGTTCACGGGGATCCGGCCGCCCAGGCCGATGCGGGTGGCGACGTAGTCCTCGACCCACCACTCGGCCCAGGCGGCCCCGGCCACGGGCACGACGTAGGGGTTGAGGCCCCCCAGGCGGGTGCGGGTCACCGCGTCCTGGTGCCGGGCCGCGCCGGCTCGCAGCTCGAACAGCGGCCCGATGGGCCAGGCCGGGTTCACCGCGGCCTGGAGGTGGACGTGCGGGGCGAGTCGCCCACCATCGCCGGGCTCGATCCAGGCGTCGACCCCGGCCCGGCTCCAGGCCTGGGCTTCGGCCGTCCACCAGCCGAGCACGAGGTCGGCATCCCCCACCGGGCGCCCCGGGGGAACCGCGACGTCGGTGTCGGACAGCGCGGCGAAGACCTGGTAGCGGGCGCTGCCCTGCACCCCCGTGTAGAAGCCGCGCGGCAGGTAGCGCAGCACGCCGGCCTCCACCCCGCCGTAGCTGCTGCGCAGGGCGGCGGACGGGTCGGGCGCCCCGTCGCTCCACGGCGAGATGAACAGGCCGGCGGCGAATGTCGCCAGCCGTGCGGCGACCCAGGCCCGACCGTGGTCGCCCCGCGGCTGGAACCGGAGGTCGATGGTGTCGGTGAGCAGCTCGGCCGACAGGTCCCCGCTCCGGACACCGACGTCGGCGATTCCGTGGGGATCGGCATCGACCTGGCCGCCCAGGGCCGCGCGCCACTCCAGGTCGCCGGCCGACGCTGCCGGGCTGACGGCCAGGCACCCGGCGATGGCGGCGACGGGGGAGAGGCGGACCATGCGAGCGCGTATCCGGCGGTGGCCGGCTAAGCTTGCGCCAGCCCTGGAGTACCCATGATCCTCGGCCTGCTGCTGCTGGTCGCCTGTGACCCGGACGTCGACTCCTGCGCCGTCGTCGCCGAGGAGTGGGAGGAGCAGCTCGCCATCGTCCAGGCCTGCGAGACGGCGGACGACTGCGGGTACCCCCTGCCGGGGACGAGCTGTGGCTGCACCCGCAACCTGGTGGCGAACAACACCGCCGACACCACCGAGCTGTACCACGTGCTGCAGGTCGCCGACGACCTCGATTGCCCGCTGATCCCCGAGACGGCCTGCGATTGCCCGGACGCGGTGGGGTTCGTGTGCGACGACGGGGTCTGCGACTGGGACTACGCGCAATGAGCCGCGGGATCCTCTCTCGCGCCGTGTGGTCGGCGCTCCGCCGCAACCGGCCCTCGGTGCCGCCGGGGGCGGGCCGAGGAGATGCGGTGCGGCTGGCCGACAGCCCCACCCTGGCGCACCTTGCGCCCGCCATCCGGGGCGGGGACGCGCTGCGGGCCGTGGACCTGCTGACCGGGGACACCGCGTTCATCGCGCCGCCCGATCCCACCGGGTGGCTCCAGGCCGTGCAGGCGGGCAACCCCCCGCCAGCACCCGGCGCCGTGCCACTGCGGGTGCTGTGCTGGAACCTCGCCCTGCTCGACGTCCACGTCGGTCCCTGGTCCTACCGGCGGAGCCCCTTCGTCGACGAGCGCCGTCGCCCGGTGGTGGACCTCGTGCTGGCCGACGGCGCCGACATCGTGTTCCTCCAGGAACTCTGGCATGCCGTGGACCAGCGGTACCTGCTCGACCGGGCCCCGGCGGCCGGCTACCGCGTCGCCTGTCCGGCACGGGCCCACGTCGATGGCCTGGCCGTGCTGGTTCGCGAGGAGCTGGTGACCGGCGACCTGGAGGTCGAGGTCCACCCCTTCGAGGTCCAGGACCGCATCGAGGCCCTCGAGCTGCCGGGGAAGGAGCGGTTCCTCCGCTCGTGGATGCGGTGCTCCTTCGACCACCCGCTCCTGGGTCACCTCACGTTGTTCGATACCCACTTCGCCCCCTACCCGCGGGCGTGGTGGCGACGAATCGTCGAGGCCCGCAGCCTGGGGCTGGAGGTCGCCCGGCAGCCGGCCGACTCGCTGGTCATCGTGGCCGGAGACCTCAACTCCGGCCCCTTCTACGCCCGGCAGTCGTGGAGGACGCCCGGTGATCGCATCGATCACGACTGGTGGCACAACGCCATCAGCCTGCCGCTGCTCCAGCACTACGGCGGGTTGGTGGACCTCGCGATCCGGGGGCGGTCCCCGGAGGACGCCGATCTCGAGGTGCGCCAGTCGCGGCTGCTGGAGAACGATCCGGAGGCCGCGGTTCGGTCGCCGTTGCCCTGCACCGATGACCACCGGCGGGCGTTCACCGCGACGGACTGCAACCGGCTGTACCACATGCAGTACGCCGGCACCGAGCAGCCCGCCCGCCTCGACCACATCCTGGCCCGCGATCCCACCGGCCGGGTCCACGTGCAGGCGAGCCGCCACCGGTTCACCGAACGGACCATGTCGGTGGGGACGGAGCGGGTCGAGCCCAGCGACCACTACGGGGTGGAGGTGGAACTGCTCGTGTCGCCGGTGGCGACCAGCGGCACCCAGTAGCGGTCGCCGGGCACCAGGATGGGGTCGGCGGCCAGGGTGATCCGGTCTCCCTTGGCCAGGGTGCAGCGCACCGGGGCGCGGGCGTCGTAGCCGTTGTGTCGGTCGGGGTAGTCCGCCCGGACGTTGACGTCCCGGGGCACGGTGATGGTGTCGCCGGCGGCGCCGGGTGCGGTGGCCCCGGCGTACCAGTAGCCGACGATCTCGCCGGCCTCCCCCTGGCAGCCCCGCCGGTGCGGGCTGGTGGTGGCGGGCACGATGCCGGCGCGGGCCGGGGCGTCCTCGGTGGAGCCGGTGGGGAGGGCGTCGCGGTGCGAGGCAGCGTCCTCCGCCGGCGTGATGGCCGCGGTCGGGGCGATGTCGGTGGGAGCCGGTTCCCCCTCCGCGGGGGCCGCCTCCGCGGGGGAGACCGCCGGCGTGGCCGTCTCCCCGGCGGCCC
>RFKJ01000514.1 GCA_003694325.1 Deltaproteobacteria bacterium | reverse complement strand
GGGGTGGACCGGGTGCGGGCGGTGATCGCCGACCTGCCGGGGGTGGTGATCTCCCACGACAACTGTCCCCACCAGGTCGTCCTGTGCGGGGAGGACGAGGCGCTGCAGGAGGCAGCCCGCAGGCTCGAGCGGGCCCGGATCCTGGCCCATCTCCTTCCGTTCCGGTCCGGCTTCCACGCGCCCTTCTTCGAGGACTTCCTCGAGCCCCATCGGCGCCACTTCGCGGCGCTGCCGCTGCAGCCGCCTGAGATCCCGCTGTGGTCGGCGACCACCGCCGCGCCCTACCCCGACGATGTCGACGAGATGCGGGCCCTGGCGATTCGGCACCTCGTCGAGCCCGTGCGCTTCCGGGAGCTGGTCGAGGCCTTGCATGCCGATGGGGTCCGGGTTTTCGTCCAGGTCGGTCCCGGCAGCCTGGTCGGATTTGTGTCGGACACCCTGCGCGGCCGGGACCACCTGGCCATGTCGGCCAATGAACCGCAGCGGTCGGGGCTGGCCCAGCTCCGCCGGCTGTGCGCGGCGTTGTTCGTCGAGGGTGCAGATCCGGACCTGACAGTGTTCGATCCCGGTGCCCGGCGGGGGGGCATGCCCCTGTCGCTGGGGGTGCCGCTCGTCCACGTGCAGACCTCGCTGTCGTTGTCGCCCGCGGCGCCGGGGGCCGGAACGGTGCCCGGCACCCTGGGGCGGGCGTTCACCGCGGTCCACGACGAGGTGGGCCGCAGCCTGTCCGCCGTCCAGGCCGCCCTGCGGTCCCGCGGCGGCGACCGGCCGCGAGCCCCGGTCGCCCCGGCGGCGGTCATCGGGCCTCGAGAGGAGACCCGGCGCCTGTCGGTGGCCGACCAGCCGTTCCTCGTCGATCACTGCCTGATCCCGCAACCGCCGGGGTGGCCGGTGCTGGCCGATCGCAACCCCGTGGTGCCGATGACCATGTCGGTGCGGATGATGCTCGACCTCGCGGAGCGCTGCGCCCCAGGCCGGGTGGCGGTGGAGATCGAGGGGGTCCGGGCCCATCGCTGGATGGCGGTGGAGCCCCCCATCGACCTCGAGCTGCGGGCCGAGCCCATCGACGACCAGCGGGTGCGGGTGGTGCTCGAGGGCTACGCCGAGGCCACGGTGCGCCTCGCCGACCGCTGGCCCACGCCGCCGCCGCCCCGCCCGCCGGAGCTGGGCGAGGAGTTCCCCATGGAGCTGGCGGCGGAGGGGCTGTACGGGGAGCGGTGGATGTTCCACGGCCCGGCCTACCAGGCGGTGCGTCGCCTCGATCGGATCGGAAGCCGCGGCATCACCGGGCAGCTCGTCGCGACCCGGGCCGAGGGGGCCCTGCTCGACGGGGCCGGGCAGCTCTTCGGCTACCAGGTGATGCGGACGACGGAGCGCAACCGGCTGGCCATGCCGGTGCGCATCGACCGCATCGAGCTGTTCGGGCCCGAGCCCGAGCCCGGGGAGGTGTGGGACTGCGCGGTCTTCTGCCAACCCCCGGGGGCGCGCGAGGTTCGGGCCGACATCGAGGTGCACCGCGGCGGGCAGGTCTGGGCCCGCATCCACGGGTGGACCGACTGGCGCTTCGAGACCGATGACCGCTTGTGGCCGGTGATGCACCAGGCCGAGCGACACCTCTTCGCGGTGCCGCTGCCGGGGGGTGGCGTGCGGATCGACGATCCCGGCCGATCCGGATCCTCGCGGGACTACCTCGCGCGCCGCTACCTGGGGGCGGCCGACCGCGCCCACCTCGCCACCCTGTCGCGGGACGAGGCCAGCGCCTTCCTCTACGGGCGGATCGCGGCCTGTGACGCCGTGCGTCGGCGGGCCTGGGACGAGGGAGCCGGGCCCCTGTTCCCGGTGGAGGTCGCGCTGGGCGACGTCGGCCCGGGGCGGCTCGGCGCGTCGCTGCCCGATGGGCGGCGGTACACCGTCGCGGTGGCCAGCCGGCCGGGCCGGGCGGTCGCCGTCGTGCTGGACCCGGCAGGGGATGGGCAGGTCTCGCCCGATGCGCTGCTCGCCATGCTGGATTCGCCCTGAACGGCGCGGGGGGCGGTCGGCTCCGGCCCCGGGCGCGCCGGCGGCTCCCAAGGCCGGCTCCTCTGTGCTACCTGTGTAGCCCCGCTCTCCCGAGGCTGAAGCCGTGGCCTCCGCCGCTCCCGACCGCGATCCGACCGCCGTGCTGGACACCGTCGCCCGCCTGCTGCGCGAGGTGATCGGCGAGGACTGGGTCGACGAGGTCGAGATCACCATGGACACCTCGTTCTCCGACGACCTGGAGCTGGAGAGCATCGAGTTCGTCGCCCTGGCCGAGCAGCTCCAGGAGACCTACGGGGATCGCGTCGACTTCGTCGGTTGGCTGTCGTCCATGGACCTGGACGAGATCATCGGGTTGCGGGTGGGGCAGCTCGTCGACTTCATCGTGCAGTGCCCGCCATCCTGACCAACGGCGTCCGCCTGCACCTCGTCGAGCTGGGCGCCGGGCCGCCGGTGGTCATGCTGCACGGCCTGCTGGTGGGCAACCTCGCGACCTGGTACCTGACGGCGGCGCCGGCGCTGTCCCGCAGTCACCGGGTGCTGGTCTACGACCTGCGGGGCCATGGACGCAGCGAGCGCCCGCCCACCGGCTACGACGTCCCGACGATGGTCGACGACCTGCGGGGCCTGCTCGACCGGTGCGTCCCCGGGCAACCGGTGGACCTGGTCGGGCACAGCTACGGCGCGCTCATCGCCCTGCAGCTCGCCCTCGATGCGCCCGCCCGGGTGCGCCGCCTGGCGCTGGTCGAGGCCCCGCTGGCGCCCTCCGACACCCGGGCCCTCACCGCCTGGCTGGATCGGCCGCCCGATGCCCTCGTCCGGGCGCTTCCGGCGGCGCTGCAGGCCGACCTTGCCCGCGGTGGTCGCCGAGCCCGTCGCCTGCTGGCCTCCCTGCAGGCCCTGGCCACCGAGACGACGGTGCTGTCCGACATCGCCGCCCAGCAGGAGGTGCCCGACGCCCGGCTGGCCTCGCTGTCCTGCCCGCTGCTGGCGGTGTACGGGCGCGCGTCGAGCTGCCGCCCCCACGCCGACCGCCTGCGCCGCCTTCTGCCCGCGGCCCGGGTGGCGGAGCTGGACGGCGGACACTACCTGCCCCTGGACGCACCGGCCGAGCTGACGGCGCTGTTGGAGGAGTTCCTGCGTGGCTGAGGTGATCGCCCGGGGCCTGCGCTTCCACGTCCAGCGGCTGGGCCACGGGCAGCCGGCTGTGCTGTTCCTGCACGGCGTGGTGATGGACAACCTGTCGAGCTGGTACTTCAGCGTCGCTCCAGCGGTCGCCGAGGTGGCCCCGGTCCTGCTCTACGACCTGCGAGGCCACGGCCGGAGCGAGCGGCCGCCCGACGGCTACGGCGTCGCCGACATGGTGGCCGATCTCGAAGCGGTGCTGGACGCGGTCGGCGTCGACCGCCCGCTGCACATCGTGGGCAACAGCTTCGGCGGCCTGCTGGCCCTGGCCTTCGCCCTGGCCCACCCCGATCGGGTGGCCAGCCTCGTGCTGGTCGATGCCCATGTCTCGGACGAGGGGTTCGGCCAGCAGATGGCCGCCACCCTGAAGCTCCAGGGAGAAGCCCGCCTTGCCGCCATCGCCGAGCACTTCTCGGACTGGCTCGGTCGGCACAGCGAGCGCAAGCGCAACCGCCTGGCGAGCACCGCCCGGGCGCTGGTGGAGGGCACCAGCCTCGTCGCCGACCTGCAGGCCTCCGTCCCCTTCGACCGGGCGGCGCTGGGCTCCCTGCCGCACCCGGTGCTGGCCATCTACGGCGAGCACTCCGACATCCGGCACCGGGGCGAGGACCTGGCCGCCACCCTGCCGCGCTGCGAGCTGCGGATCCTGCCTGGTTGCAGCCACTCGGTGCTGTGGGAGGCGACGGCCGAGGTCCGGGCCGCCGTGGTTGCCTGGATCCGCGCCCGGACCGAGGCGGAGCACCAACCCGGGGAGGACCGACCGTGCGGGTCCTGTTCGTCGTCCCGCCCCTGACGGGGCACGTGAACCCCACCGTGGCGGTCGGCCGGGAGCTGCTGCGCCGAGGACACGAGGTGGCCTGGGTGGGCCATCCCGGGGTGGTCCGCCCGCTCCTCCCGCAGGACGCCACCCTCCACGCCCTCGACGACCGCGTGCCCCTGGCGCTGCGCAGCGAGATGGAGCGCCGGGCTCGGGCCACCCGTGGCCTCGCGGCGCTCAAGTTCCTGTGGGAGGACTTCCTGCTCCCCCTCGCCCGATCCATGGTCCCCGGCGTCGAGGCGGCGGTCGACGCGGTGCGTCCGGACCTGCTCGTCGTCGATCACCAGGCCCTGGCCGGTGCCCTGGTCGCCCGCCGGCGCGGTTGCTGCTGGGCCAGCTTCGCGACGACCTCGGCGTCGGTGGTCGACGCTCTCTCCGAGCTGCCGCGGGTCCGGGACTGGCTCGACGAGCAGCGGGCGACCCTCCAGCGCGAGGCGGGGCTGCCGGCCATCGCCGATCCCGACCTCTCCCCCCACGCCGTCGTGGTCTTCTCGACCCGGGCGCTGGTCGGCGACGAGGAGACCTTCCCGGCCCACTACCACTTCGTCGGTCCGGCCCTGTCCCATCGCCTCGATCCCACGCCCTTCCCCTTCGAGGCCATCGCCCCGGCGCGGCGCCGGGTTCTCGTGTCCCTGGGGACGGTCAACGCCGCCCGCGGCCACCGGTTCTACCGGGCGGCGGTGGAGGCCCTCGCCCCGCTGGAGGTCCAGGCGGTCTTCGCCGCGCCGGTAGACCAGGTGGGACCGGTGCCGGACCACTGGATCGTCCGCCGATGGATCCCCCAGCTTCGGGTGCTGCCCCACATGCACGCGGTCATCGGGCATGGCGGGCACAACACCACCTGCGAGGCGCTGTCGCTGGGACTGCCCCTGGTGCTCGCGCCCATCCGGGACGACCAGCCGGTGGTCGCCCGGCAGGTGGTGGCGGCAGGAGCCGGCCTGCGGGTACGCTTCGGTCGCGTCGGACCCGCCGAGCTGCGGCGGGCCGTGTCGCGAGTGCTGGACGAGCCGGGGTTCTCGGAAGCCGCGGCACGGATCCGCGCGTCGTTCGAAGCCGCCGGGGGGGCCGCCTCCGCCGCCACCATCCTGGAGACGCTGCCATGCCCGTGACCTGGAACCCGGGGCCTCGACGCGCCCCCGTCGTGCTGGTTCTCATGTGGTTCGGAGCGGGGTGCCGGGCACCGGCCGGGGCCGGGGGCGACAGCGGTGCCGGGGGAGCGGGCGGGGTCGAGTGGGCCACCCACGACACCATC
>RFKJ01000513.1 GCA_003694325.1 Deltaproteobacteria bacterium | reverse complement strand
CCCGGGGGGGGGGGGGCCTACCAGCTCTCCCAGTGGAGCTGGCCGTGGCAGTAGCCGATGCAGGTACCGCTGATGCGCCAGATTGTGGACTTTTCGAAGGTCTGCTCCACCATCCCGTCGACGTGAAGGGAGGGGTCGATGACATTCTTGTCGTGGTCGACATCGTCGAAATGGCACCAGGCGCAGTCCAGGCCCTCGTTGAGGTGCCGCGAGTGTTCACCGCTCATGGAGGACCAGGCGGTGGAACCGCTGGTCTCGTCGGGATGGCAGGAGGCGCAGGTCCGGGGCACGCCGTCGTCGACGCTGGTGCCGTTGTCTCCCCGGCCATCGCCGTGGCAGTACAGGTTGCTGCATCCACCCTTCCCGTCGTACAGGCCCGCGTCGCTGAGCCCGGCGCTGAAGTCGACCTCGGCGACCGCCGGGGTGTCGTCGAACAGGTGGCCGGGTGAGGTGGCCTCGTCGGGTTCGAGGTGACACTCGCTGCAGTCGAAGGGTGCGGCGATGCTCCCGGTGACATGGGTCGTGTGGGCCATGAAGCTGATGGCGGCAGGGTCGGCGGTGCCGTCGATGTCGAGGGGTGGGGCGCCGGTGGGGTTGCTGCTTCCCCCGTGGCAGAAGGTGCAGTCGGTGCGCCAGCCCTCGGGGTGGCAGGAGTCGCAGCTCAGCCCCGATCCCCCCGCCAGGTCGGCACCGTGGCAGTCACGGCAATCCTGGACGTTCAGCTTGGCTTCGAGGCCATGCACCGCGGGGTCATCGTAGCCATCGGGGTGGAAGCGGTCGCCTCCCGCGCTCCCGCCGTCGCCCTGGGACCCGGTGGACCCCCCGGTGTCCGCGGCGGACGGGCCGCTGTCGAGTCCGGATCCGCTGTCGTGGGGCGTCGACCGGGCGGGGACGCATGCGGCAAGGCCGGCGAGGGTGCACATGAAGGTTCCAACGGCAGGTCGGTGCATGACTGGTCTCCTGGGCCGAGACGGGGAGCGGCGGCGTCGACGACATCCGGCGGGGCGCCCCGGGGGGCGTCGAACCGGCCCGGCCGATGGTCTAGCCGGCCCCTGCGCCGGTGTCGTGGATGCCGGTGTCGTGGATGCTGGTGTCGCGGATGCCGGTGTCGTGGGTCCCGGTGTCGAGCTGCTCGCCCTGGTCGGGGACGTAGTCGACGCGGATCTCCATGCCCGGACGGGGGATCGACCGACCGTGGAACCGGATGGCGTTGTCGCCCGCCGACCAGGTCCAGCCGTCCTCGTCGCGCTGGGGGATGGCCACGTCGTCGACGTGGACCTCGATGGTGTCGGGGACCGGGAGCCGGGAGAGCAGGAAGGTGTCGTTCCAGTTGGCGACCTCCAGCCCGACGCGGCGCAGCATCTCCCGGTAGTCCGCCGCGCAGATGGAGGTGGACAGCCCGCCGGTGGTCTCGATGGCTTCGAGGTAGCGGGGACCGGGGGAGGCGGCGGTGCTGCCGGCGACGCAGCCGGCGGGCAGGTCGCCGACGATGCCATGGATGGTGGCGCGGTCGACGCCGGTCAGGGCCTGGATCTCGTGGGTGTAGAATTCGGGGGTCTGCGGGGACTGGTCGTCCTCGTCGCTGACGACGACGACGTGCAGCTCGGCGCCCATCCGGAGGAACCCGGGGTTGACCGAGGGGTTGATGGCGCTGAGGGCCTGGCTGAGCCCCTGCTCGATCCGTCCGCCGTCGTCGCCGACGTCGATGGCGGCCAGGAAGTTGGCCGCGAGGTCGTCGGTGTCGTCGTCGAGCAGGGCGACGAGGCCCGCGCCGCGCGTCGCGTCGGTGGTGACGACGCCGAGCTGGAAGTCGACGCGGGTGTCCTCCAGGACCTCGGTGAACGCGTCGAAGTTGTCGAGCAGGCGACCGCGCTCCTCGGCCATGCTGGCCGAGTCGTCGACGACGTAGAGGATGTCGCTGACCTGGCCGACGCCGCCCTGCTGGAACAGGTCGACCACCGTCAGTTCCGAGTACTCGTAGTCGGTGCAGCCGGCGCTGAGCGCGGCCGCCGCGGCCAGCAGCAGGGGGGAGAGGCGCATGGTGTCGGGGGCGGTGCCTTGAGCAGCATAGCGCACGCGCTGCCGGCGCCACCATTGGTTCCCCTCGGGGCGCGGTGTGCTAGACTGGCTCCCGGCACCCAAGGCGCTCCATGGCTGTTGCAGCCCTCGCCATCTCCACCCTTGCGCTGTGGCCCGTCCTGGCGCCGCTCGGCTGCTCGGAGTCGCCTGCGCCTGCGGCGGCCCCCGAACGCGCCGTGTCGCAGGTGGAGGTCCTCCCCGGTGACGTGGAGGTCCTCACCCGGGCGACCGGCGGGGACGGCGTCCAGCTCACCGCTCGCGTCACCTATGCCGACGGGGAGGTCATCGACGCCACCGACCTCGTCGAGTGGACCTCGAGCAACGAGACTGCCGGCACCATCAGCGCCACCGGCTGGTTCGAGCCATCCACCGAAAACGGCGGCGTCACCTGGGTCAAGGCCCGGTTCGCCGGGGTGGAGGGCCAGGTCACGATCACCGTCCGCTACCAGGACGAGCGGGTGGAGGGCGACGCCGACCCCTCCGTCTTCCAGGACGTCACCAGCTTCGAGCCGGCGCAGGCGTGGCTCTATCCCCAGGATGGGGTCAACCTGCCCCGCAACACGCCGAGCATCGAGTTCCAGTGGGCCTCGCCCACGCTCCTCTCCACCGGCGCCGACACGGGGATGCTCGACTCCGGGGGCCCTGAAACCGGGGGCACCGACACCGGGGACGCGGCGTCACTCGGGCCCATGACCTGGTGGCTGCACTTCGTCAGCGAGCTGACCGATGTCAGCATCTACACCACCGAGCAGTCGTGGACCGCCGACGAGGAGACCTGGCTGGGGATCGCCGCGACCAACGCCGGTGGGACCGTCACCGTCGAGCTGTACGGGACCGATGGCGCCACGGCCGTGCAGGCGGAGACCCTCGAGATCAAGGTCAGCCGGTTCGACGCCCGGGGTTCGATCGTCTACTGGAGCACCTCGGCCGCCGGCTTCATGCAGGTGCCCTACGGCCAGGCCGCAGAGTCCTTCCTGGCCTACGAGGAGACGGGGCACTGCATGGGCTGCCATTCCGTCAGCCGCACGGGCTACATCGCCTTCACCTACGCCGGGGGCGACGGCCAGCTCGGCGTCAACAAGATGGAGGACCGCAGCGAGGTGATCCCCTTCGGAGAGGGGGCCAACGCCAACTTCAAGACCTGGTCGCCGGACGGCAGTCGGCTCATCTCCACCTACCAGGGAAGGCTGACCCTGTGGGACACCGCCACCTGGCAGTCGCTGGGCGAGATCCCCATCGACGGGACCGCGACCCACGTCGACTGGTCTCCCGACGGGACCCAGGTCGCCCTGGTGCTGACCGACGAGCACACCTGGGACTGGTCGTTCACCGGCGGCCGGATCGCGGTGCTGCCCGTGCTGGGCGACGACACCTTCGGCGTTCCGGTGATCCTCTACGAGGCCGACCCGGGGATCAACGCCTACTACCCGGCGTTCTCCCCGGACGGGAACTGGATCGCCTTCAACACCTCGACGGGTGACAGCTACGACGACCCCGATGCCGAGCTGCACGTGATCTCGGCCGACGGTGGCGAGGTCTACACGCTGGACGCCGCCAACTTCGCGCCGGACATGACCAACTCCTGGCCGCGGTGGGGGCCGCTGCCCGACGACGACATCCTGTGGCTCACCTTCAGCAGCAAGCGGGCCTATGGCACCCACTCGGTGGACAAGCCGCAGATCTGGGTCACGGCCTTCGATCCGGCGGCCGCCGCCGCGGGCCTCGACCCCAGCTACCCGGCGTTCTGGCTGCCCAACCAGGACTACGAACAGAGCAATCACATCCCGGTGTGGACGGAGTGACCGTGACGCTGGTGCTCGGGTTGATGGTGGCGTGCAGCGCCGACTTCGCCGAGGAGCAGGCCCCGCTGACCGTCGCCGACTGGGGCGGGCCGGTGGATGGCTACGTGGAGCTGGTGGAACCCGACAACCCGCAAGGGGCGGGAATCATGATCGAGTTCCACGACGGCGGGTGGGTGATCCGCTACGGGACGAGCTGGTCGGAGGGGGACGAGGTGGCCCGGTACGATGCCTCGGCCACCGACGCCGGGTACCGGGTCGACGACAGCATGCTCGTGCCGGCCCCGGTCGAGGTGGGCAACGAGGCCGAGGGCAGCGT
The DNA here is from genome assembly GCA_003694325.1 of Deltaproteobacteria bacterium. Taxonomy (GTDB): domain Bacteria; phylum Myxococcota_A; class UBA796; order UBA796; family UBA2385; genus J125. The sequence continues at coordinate 1,129 of RFKJ01000513.1, read as the reverse complement.
CATCGAGGCCCGCGGAGAGCTGACGGTGTGGTACGGCACCTTCCCCGACGTGGTCACCGTCGACGTCGGGGGGGGACCGTTCGCCGGTGTTGCCGCCTTCGCCCCCCGGGTCGGGCCGGTGACGCTGTCGTGGTCGGGCAAGACCTGGGAGTTGGCCTACTACGAGTGAACCCGCGGCTGCAGGGGCCCGGTCAGCCGAGCATCGCCAGGAACTCGCGGCGCACCGGGTCCTCGCGGAAGCAGCCCAGCAGGCGCCGGGTGACCATGGTGACCCCCGGCTTGTGGACTCCCCGGGTGGTCATGCAGGCGTGGTCGGCCTCGATCACCACGCCGACGCCGCGGGGCTTGAGCACGTCCTGGATCGCGGTGGCGATCTGGGCGGTGAGCTTCTCCTGGATCTGCAGGCGGCGGGCGTAGAGCTCGACGATGCGCGCCAGCTTGGAGATGCCGACCACCCGCCGGTCGGGGAGGTAGGCGACGTGGGCCGTGCCGATGATCGGCACCATGTGGTGTTCGCAATGGCTCTCGATGCGGATGTCCTTGAGCAGGACGATCTCGTCGTAGCCTTCGACCTCGGTGAAGGTGCGGCTGAGCACCTCCCGAGGGTCCTCGCCGTAGCCGGCGAAGAACTCCCGGTAGGCGCGCGCCACCCGCTCGGGGGTGTCGATGAGCCCTTCGCGATCGGGATCATCGCCAGCCCAGCGGATGAGCGTGCGGACGGCGGCGGCTGCTTCCTCCAGGGAGGGTCGGCCGTCGCCCTCGACGATCTCGAAGGGTCGCTTGGCGGACATGGCCGGCGCCTAACGCGGTGGGCGCCGCCGGTCGCGTGGGGCCGTCGGTCGCTGCGGGGATCAATGGCGGTGCCGGGGAGCGCCGGGGCGGTCGAGCAAGGTAGAGCCAGGGAAGCACCCTCCGCCTGCGGGAGCCCGGAGGGAGGAGGTCGTCGTGAAGGAGCTGTCGGGGAAGGTCTGCCTGTTGACCGGGGCATCGGGGGGGATCGGCGCCGCGCTCGCCCGGCGACTGGTCGACGAAGGGATGCGGCTCGCCCTGGTCGCGCGCCGGCCGGGGCCGCTGGAGGAGCTGGCGCGGGAGCTGGGGGCGGGCGGGGCCCGGGTGGTGGCCCTGCCCT
>RFKJ01000512.1 GCA_003694325.1 Deltaproteobacteria bacterium | reverse complement strand
GTCTCCAGGCGTGTCTGGAAATGCGCTTCGCCTCAAAGGGAATGGTCAAGTGGCATTCGATTCGGCCGACGTTGAACTGGGAACCCACGATTTTGCGATCGCAGCGTGGGTCAAGGGGAGCAATGGCACTATCGCTGCGAAAGCCCCCAAGACTGGCAAATGGCAACCAAAGGGGAAAACGCTGTTTATCCGTGGAGGAAAGCTCGTTTTTGATACCGGCTGGGTGGGCGCCGTAACCAGCAGAAAGCGAATTGCGGATGGCAAGTGGCATCATGTTGTGGCCAATTATTCTCATGCAAACGGACAGGTCCAGTTGTACATCGACGGCAAGCTGGACGGTTCGGGTTTGCTGCCATCCGACGATGACGACAAGCACGTTTTTCGTATCGGATATACGGCAACCAACTTTGCGCCGCCGTTGCGAGGATCGCTCGATGACTTTCGCCTCTACAATCGAACGCTCACTCCGCAGGAGATAGCAACCTTGGCCAATACGGAATTCGTCGAGGTGCTTCCCGTTTTTCGCATCCGCGCAAATTGCGACGCGAAACTCGTGAAGACCGAAGATGGATTGCTCGTTTTGTCGCTGCCGCAGCAGGACGACCTGGTCCTCTCCCCAGACCACGAGGTCCCGGACGCCGTCGGAATCGACCGTGGCGGACCGCATCCCGGTGATGGCGAACGGCGGGGTCAGCACCGTCCACGGCAGGGAGCCCTGGGCCGCCGGCACCCACCACACCGTGTCGTCGCTGGCCAGGGCCACGCCGCCCGTACCCCGGGCCATGGCGAACACGTTGCCCGACCCGCTGGGGGGCGGCAGGATGGTGTCCAGGGCCAGCGAGGGGGTCGGGGCCCCCAGGGCGATGCCCTGGGCCGACGAGCCGACGGCGGCGCCGTCCTCGGAGGAGACGGTCGTGACCTCGAAGGCGCCGGGGGCGTCGGCGATGACCCGGGCGACGGCGTAGCCCTCGCTGTCGAGCTGCAGCTCGGTGGCCTCCAGCCGGACCCCCTCGCCCTGCACCGCGACGCCGATGGTGCCGCCGGCGACGGAGGCCCCATACTCGTCGACCAGGCGCACCGGCAGCTCGACGGTGCCCACGCCCGCTCCTCCCGCGATGTCCACCCGCACCGGCGCGCCGCCGTCGATGGCGATCAAGGTCGAGCCGGACTCCGGGGGAGGTTCGACACAGGAGAGGAGGAGGGTGACGAGGAGGGAGGCCGTCACGGGAGGGCTCCGGGGCGTGTCGGTGCAGCGGGGAGCCTACCAGCGGGACCGCAGGCCGGCGTCCGGCGGCGACGCCACCCGGCCGCCACCAGCAGCAGCAGCCACCGGCCGGGAGCCGCGGGGGCCGGCGTGGCGGTGGCGCAGCCGGCCGAGGCGGCGGCCACCGGAGAGGTGAGGCGGACCCGCCCGGCGCCGAGGGCGGGATCGGCGGACTGCCAGCCGTTCCGGTCGGAGAGCACGTGGCCGCGCAACCGGGCGGCCGCCTCGAAGGCGTCGATGCCCGGCTCGCTGGACATGATGATGGCGACGGCGGCCGCCACCGACGGGGTGGCGGCGCTGGTCCCGTAGAAGCCCGATGGACCGTAGACCGTGGTGGAGATCCCGTCGGGACCCGCGACGTCGGGCTTGTCTACGCCGCCGTTGGTCGGGCCGACGCTGGAGAAGAACTCGGGGCCGTTGGTCGCGTAGCCGGCCGCGCGCACCGCCCCCACGGTCAGCACCGCGGGGTGGGCGCCGGGATCGGTGACCGACCCGGCGGCGATGCCGTGCCAGACCTCGCCGTCGCGGGTGAGCACGTCGAGCTCGGCGTCGGGCCGGCCGGCGTGGCGTTCCACGGCGAAGTAGTACCAGCCGTCGGCGGGCAGCTCGGCGCGGACCCGCTCGACCGGCGTGCAGCCGCCGTCCCCGGCAACCTGGCGGCGGGCGCTGTGCCCCAGCACGTCGCCATCGCCGTCCAGCAGCCATGCATCGAGGTCGGTGCGGCCGCAGGCGTCGAAGTCGTCCCAGATCATCTGCACGCGCTGGACACCGGCGTGCATGTAGATCGGCAGGGTGACCCGGTCGCTGAAGAACTCGTGGAAACCGTCTCCGTCGCGGTCGGAGAAGCGCCCCCGCCAGTGCTGGTCGGCGTAGTTGCCGGCACTGGTCACCATCAGCACCCCGCCGGCCTCCAGGCGGTCCATCAGGGCGGAGACCGGGCCGCCCCCGTCGTAGAAGCTGTTGTTGAAGAAGCTCATCGACATGCTGACCACGTCGATGCCCTCGCGGATCGCCCAGTCGACTGCGTTCTCCAGGCTGGTGACCCCGGCGACCTTGACCAGGTGCAGCTCCACGCCCGGGGCGAGGTCGCTGATGATCTGGGCGCAGGCCAAGCCGTGGCTGCCCAGCTCCCAGGAGAATCGCGGGTTGAGCGTGTCGATGGGGACTTCGCAGCTTCGATGGGCGAAGCAGTCGTGGGTGCGGAATTCGACCAGCTCGTCGGGGACCAGCTCGGTGCCCCACCACTGGATGTCGAAGACCGCGACCTTGACCCCGCTGCCGTCGGGGTAGCTGCCGTCGAACCCGGCGTCGTGCCAGGCGGCGACGTGCATGGCGGCCTCCCCCTCCCAGGCGACCTGGTTGCCGACGCCTTCGAGGGCGTCGCCCTCCTCGCCCGTGCTGGAGGCCCCGGTCGAGGACTCCGTGGAGGATTCGGTGGAGGATTCGGTGGAGGATCCGGCCATGGCCGGGTCGTCGGCCGAGAGATCGTAGACCTGGGGCACCCCCAGCTCCTCGACCCGCCAGGGCAGGTCCAGGGGGGGCTCCAGCAGCACGCTGCCGGTCTCGCTGGTACAGATGGCGTCGGGGAGATCGGGGACGTCCACCCGGACCAGCGACCAGGGATCGACGTCGTCGATCCCGGAGGCCGCGGCAGGGATCCCGGAGGCCGCGGCAGGGGGCGTTCCGGCGGCTCTCGCGCCCCCCGAGAACCCGGCCAGGGCCAGGGCGCAGGCGAGCCCGGTCCAGGGCCGAGGGGAGCCCGGACCTTGCGGAACGGTGCGGTCGGCGGTCGCGCGCATCGGGGACACGGTAGCCTGCGGTCGAGGGAGATACACCACCGGGCATGACGAACTCCCCCGACCGCACCGCCGCGCCTGCGCCCTCCCGGGCGCATCGCCCCCGACTGCGGATCGTCCACGAGGGGCTCCTCTCCCTGCGCCTGGAGCGACCGGGCCGCACGATCCGGTTCAACCCGCGCCATCCCCCCGACGATGACGACATCGTCGTCCTGGACTGGAACTGGTCGGAGCACCTGCGGGCCACCGAGCAGGCCGTCGCGTCCGGGCGCCGGTTCGACGCCGTGGCGCCGGAGCCGGTGCGCCGATGGTTGACCGATCTGGGGCTTGCGGCGGGCCGGGTCCACCCGTCGGGCGCCGTCATCGACGGGGTCATGGTCGAACAGCAGCCCTACCAGCCCATCCCCTGGGCGACGCCCATCGAGGGGGTGCGCAAGTTCCGGTCGGCGCTGGTCCGGCCGGGGCGGGCGGTGCGCCGCCTCGCCAGTCACCGCGGCCTGCCACGCTGCGAGCCGCAGGTGACGGCGCTGGGCTTCGCCGACGGGGCACGCCTGCTCCACGCCAACCTCAGCCTGCACCGGGGTACCCCCGACGACTGGCTGGCGGCGCTGGCCCGACAACGGGGCGGTGCCGACTGGCTGCTGGTCGGCTGCGACTTCGAGGAGGATGCCGCGGTGGCCGCGCGCGTTCCGCGCCTGTCGGCGGCGACCATCGTGGTGGTGGACCTGGTCAACGAGGTGCGCCGGTCCATCGGCATGCCGACGGGCCTCCTCACCCCGCTGGTCGACCGGCTTCGACGCGACGGGCTGGACGCCCACCTGCTGGCCGCGCACACCAGCATGCGCTTCGAGGAGCGCCCGACCATGCAATGAACCGGGCGGCTGTGCGAAGCTGTCGGTGCACGGGCTCGCCCGACCGGCGGGGGGCCCGACCCACTTCCCGAGGAGAACCACATGGGCATCTGGGACACCATCAAGAACACGGCCGTCGAGCACGGCAAGGCCCAGTTTCTCGACGTCATCGAGTGGACCGACGACTCCCGCGACACGATCGTCTACCGCTTTCCGGTGTTCAACAAGGCCATCCAGGACGGGGGCAAGCTGGTGGTCCGGGAGGGGCAGGCCGCGGTCTTCGTCAACGAGGGGACCCTCAGCGACGTGTTTGCGCCCGGCACCTACGAGCTGTCCACGCGCACCAAGGCCATCGCCAGCTTCTTCGAGAGCATCAAGTACGCCCTGAACTACCCCTACAAGGGCGACGTCTACTTCGTGAACACCCGCCAGTTCACCGACCAGAAGTGGGGTACCCCCAACCCCATCATGATGCACGACAAGGAGATCGGGCCGGTCCGCATCCGCGCCTTCGGCAACTACGCCTACAAGGTCTCCGACCCGGCCACCTTCCTGCGGGAGATCGTGGGGACCGCGGGGACGCTCACCACCGCCGAGATCAACGGCCAGCTCAAGCGCAAGCTGGTCAGCGGCTTCGCCGACACCCTCGGCGAGGCCGAGATCCCGGTCCTGCGGCTGGCCGCGTCGTACATGGACCTCGGTGATGCGCTGCGGGAGCGCATCAGCCGGTGGTTCGAGTCCAGCTACGGCATCGCGCTCACCGACTTCGTCATCGAGAACATCAGCCTGCCGCCCGAGGTCGAGAAGATGCTGGACAAGCGGTCCAGCATGGGCCTGCTGGGAGACATGAACCAGTACACGCAGTTCCAGGCCGCCGAAGCCATCGGCAAGATGGCGGACCGGCCGGGCGGGGGCTCCAACCCGTTCATGGATGCCGGGATGGGGCTGGCCATGGGCAACGTCGTCGGCGCCGCGGTGTCGGGGGGCTTCTCGGCGCCCGGTGGGGCGGCTCCCCCGCCGCCGCCGGGGACCGCCCGCCTGCACTACAACGGGCCGGGGGGGCAGGCCCAGCTTCCGGCCGAGGAGATCGCCCGGCGGATCGCCCAGGACCGCGACGCCGCCCACCACCTGTGGATGCCGGGCTGGCCGGGGTGGAAGCCCTGGACCGAGGTCCCCGAGGTCGCCCGCCTGGTGCCGCCGCCGGCTGCGGCGCCGCCTCCTCCTCCGGGTGGGGAGGTGACGCTGCACTACAGCGGGGCGTCGGGCGGCCAGGAGGAGCTGTCGGTCGCCGAGATCGCCCGGCGGGTCGCCGCCGATCCCGGTGGTCGGCACCTCGTCTGGAAGGCCGGCATGTCCGGCTGGACGCCGGCGGCCGAGGTCCCGGAGGTCGCGCAGGCCATGGCGGCGGCGACGCCGCCACCGCCTCCCCCCCTGCCGGCCGTCGACGTGCCGCCGCCGCCTCCGCCGGTGTCCGAGGAGTAGCGAGCCCGGGGCGGGGCGCTGCGGGCATCGCGGCGGCCCCGCACCTGCCGGGTGGGAACGGGCCCGCCCCCTCGGGTCGGGCCGCTCCCGGTGGTGCCGATCAGACGGTGTTGCGCACCCACAGCTCCTCGAGCTGGGCCGGGTCGACGGTGCTGGGCGAGCCGGCCATCAGGTCCTGCGCCGTCGTCGTCTTGGGGAAGGCGATGACGTCGCGGATGTTGTCGGTGCCCGACAGGATCATCACCAGGCGGTCGAAGCCGAAGGCGAGGCCGCCGTGGGGGGGGGCGCCGTAGCTCAGGGCGTCGAGGAGGAACCCGAACTTGTGCCGGGCCTCCTCCTCGGACAGGCCGAGGGCTTCGAAGACCCGGGCCTGCAGGGCCTGGTCGTGGATCCGGATGCTGCCGCCGCCGATCTCGTAGCCGTTGCAGACGAGGTCGTAGGCATCGGAGAGCACCTCCCCCATGCGGTCGGTGCCCATGAGGGGGATGTGCTCGTCCAGCGGCTTGGTGAACGGGTGGTGCACCGCGACCCAGCGACCGGTCTCCTCGTCGCGCTCGAAGGCCGGGAAGGCGTTGATCCAGACCAGGCCGAAGCTGTCGGGGTCGATGAGCCCGAGCTGCTCGGCGACGTGGGACCGCAGCCGCCCGAGCGCGGTGTGGACGTGGGGGGCGGGCCCGGCCGCGACCAGGGCCAGGTCGCCGGGGTTCGCGCCGAGCTGATCGAGGAGGGCGGGCTCGACCTTCGACAGGGGCCCGGACCAGCCGGTGTCGGTGCGCTTGCCCCACAGCAGGCCGCCGAGACGGTAGCGCTTCACGAACTCGGTCCAGGCGTCGATGACCTTGCGGCTGGCCCGGGTGGCGCCACCGGGGATCACCATGCCCTTGGCGATGCCCCCGGCGTCGAGGGCTCCGCGGACCACGCGGAACTCCGTGCCGGCCCAGTCCAGCCCGATGTGCTCCAGGCCGAAGCGGATGTCGGGGTTGTCGACGCCGTAGCGGGCGATGGCCTCGGCGTAGGACAGGACCGGGATCGGGGGCAGGGTGATGCCCTGGATCTCCTGGAACAAGGACTGGATCAGCCCGTCCATCAGCTCCTTGACCAGGGGCCAGGTCGCGAAGCTGATCTCGATGTCGATCTGGGTGAACTCCGGCTGGCGGTCGGCGCGCAGGTCCTCGTCGCGGAAGCACTTGCAGATCTGGAAGTAGCGGTCGAAGCCGGCGATCATCAGGATCTGCTTGAAGATCTGCGGCGACTGGGGCAGGGCGTACCAGTGGCCCGGGTGGACCCGGCTGGGCACGAGGTAGTCACGGGCGCCCTCGGGGGTGGACTTGTTGAGGATCGGGGTCTCGACCTCGGTGAAGCCGTGGGCGTCCAGGTAGCGGCGGGTCACCTGGTAGGCGCGGTGGCGGATGAACAGGCGGCGCTGCATCTCGGGGCGCCGCAGGTCGAGGTAGCGGTAGGTCAGGCGGACCTCCTCGCTGGGGAGAGCGGCCTTGGCGCCGCCGCTGCCGACGGCGAATGGCAGCGGCCGGGTGCGGGACAGGATGGTCACCCGGGTCGCCAGCACCTCGACGCCGCCGGTGGCCATGTCGGGGTTGACCGCGCCGGGGGCGCGAGCCATGGCCGTTCCCTCGACCTCGACGACGTACTCCAGGCGCACCTTGCGGGCGTTCTCCCAGACCGCCGGGGCGCAGCGGTCGTCGACGGTCACCTGGGTGAGACCGTAGCGGTCGCGGATGAGCAGGAAGATGACCCCGCCGTTGTCGCGGACGGAGTCGACCCAGCCCTGGAGGATGACGGTGGAGCCTGCGTCGGAGGGCCGCAACGCGCCGCAGTCGTGGGTGCGACGGGACAGGCCGACGGTGGACATGGAGACCTCCTGCGGCGCGGATGGCGCCGACGTGACCGCCTCCGGCTAACCGCCGACCGCGGCGCCCGCCCGGGACCGGCCCGGCCGGGCCCACCGGTCAGGGGAGGGTGGCCTCGTCGATGTCGACGATGGCGAGCGCGCCGCCGTCGGCATCGGTGATCCACGCGACCCGGTCGATGACGTAGATGCCCTCCGGCCGGGCCATGCCCGCCAGGTCGACGCGCCCCAGCTCGACGGGGCGGGCGGGATCCGCGATGTCGAGGACGACCAGCGCCTCGTCGCTGCCGACGTAGAGCCGGTCATCGATCCGGGCCAGCCCCCAGGCGCCGCCCCCGGTCCACTCGGCGACCGGCGTGGGTGCTTCCAGCGAGGACACGTCCCAGGCGCGGATCCCCGCGGCGCCCATCGCCGCCCAGAGCGTTCCGTCTCCGGCGAGGAACCCGGCGCCGGCGCCCCCGGCAACGGTCACGTCCTCGATGCTGGACCGCAGTTCCATGGTCCGGCCCAGCACGTCGATCCGCCCGTCAGCCCGGGCGATGAACAGGCCGTCACCGTCGAAGGCGATGCCGAGGACATCGGCGGCGTCGAAGCCGGCCCACCGGTTCTGCTCCAGGTGCTCGGCGCTGTAGGTGACGACCCCTTCCACGACGAGGATCTCGGCCTGCTCATCGTCGGGATCGGTCGCCCGGCCCGCCAGCCAGGCCTGGCGTTCCCCGGGCTCGACGGTCAGGGCGGTCAGGGGGTAGTCGGTGGCGTAGCTGCCGATGATCGAGAGGTTGCCGGGATGGACCACCGCCAGGCCGGCCTCGCCGGCGGCGACCTCGACCCGGCCGGTCTCGCCGTCCACGGCGTGACACTCGATGTCGACGATGTCTTCGAGCCATGGGTCGAACAGGTCGGCCACCGACACCACGTACAGGCCCTGGCCGCCGGTGCAGAGGAACGCCCGGCCGGTGTCCACCCACAGGCTGCTGCTGGCCGGCACCTCCAGCCGGGCGTATTCCTCGCCGAACGACAACGTCGGATCGAGGTCCTGGAGGGGGTCCGGTCGGGCGCAGGCGGCGAGGAGTACGGTGACGAGCACGGTGACGAGCACGGAGCGCATGGTGGAATTCTGCCACGGAGCGCGGGGGCGCGCCAGGGAACCGGCCGGGCGCGAATCGTCGGCGCAGTTCGGGCGCGGTCGGCCGACGGAGATCGTGGAGGCTGCAGATTCGTTGACGTGGGGGCGGCATCGAGTTCGCCGTCTCCTCTCCGGCTCGGCAGGTCCAGGGGAAACAGGCGGCGCCCCGTGATAGCTCCGCCATCCCAGACGAGGAGCGCGCCGTGTCCGACACCGTCCCGACCTCCACTTCCCACGAGTCCACCGAAAAGCCCCGGGTGCTGGTCACCGGCGGGCACGGGTTCATCGGCAGCTTCGTCGTGCGTCGCCTGCGGGAGCGGGGCTACCCGGTCCGATGCCTGGTCCGCCGCAGCAGCCGGACCCATCGCATCGACGACCTCGACGTCGACAAGGTCATCGGCGACATCCTCGACCCGGCCAGCCTCGCCGCGGCCATGGAGGGCTGCGAGCTGTGCATCCACCTCGCGGGCATCAGCTCCTACGCCGACATGGACAAGGACTTCGCCCGCCCCACCATCGTCGACGGGACCCGCAACGTGTTCGAAGCCGCGCTGGCGGCGGGCCTGCGCCGGGTGGTCTACATCGGCAGCGGGATCGTCTACGCCAGCCACGATCCCAACCGGATCTGCGACGAGGAGTCGAGCTTCGAGCTGGAGGGCAGCGGCCTGATCTACGCGGAGGCCAAGCACGAGAACGAGCGCCAGGTGGACGAGTTCGTCGCCCGTGGCCTGGACATCGTGGTCGCGATCCCCATGGAGACCTACGGGCCGCACGACGACGAGTTCTTGACCACCGGCTACCTCAAGGAGGCGATCAACGGCTGGCCGGCCATGGCGACCCGGGGTGGCACCATGTACGGCCACGTCGCCGACGTGGCCGAGGGGATCGTGCTGGCCCTGGAGAAGGGCCGGACCGGTCATCGCTACATCCTCGGCTCGGAGAACGGCACCATCGAGGAGATCATCAAGCTCGCCCTCGAGGTCGCCGGCAAGAAGAAGAAGGTGCTGGTCATGCCCACCGGGTTGACCCGCTTCGTGGTGCGGACGCTGTACAACCTGGGCCTGCCCAGCCCCGAGCATCCCAACGCCATCGAGTACGGCACCCTCTACGCCTTCGCCCGCAACGACAAGGCCCGGCAGGAGCTGGGGTGGAACCCCCGGTCGGGCCGCGAGGTCCTCGAGGACACGGTTCGCTGGTTGCGGGAGGCCGGCCACATCCGGTAGTTCGCCGTCCTCGTGGCTGCGCTGCCCGACTGCGGCGCCCACCTGCCGCGAGACCTGGCCGCTGCGGGGCGCGTGGCGCGCGCCACCGCGGGACCGCCGCCGGGCGGGCGGTGGCCGCCGGTGGAACCCGGTCTGGTAGACTCGGGCATGGCCCACCAGAGAGCAGCGCCATCGGCACCGGGCGCCGGCGAATCGCGGGAGGGGGTGGTGCGACAGGAACCGGCAGCACAGCAGCCCGGAAGCGGGGTCGGGCAGGGGGGGGAGTCGGGCGATGTCGACGATCGTGCGCGCCGGATCGAGGCCTTGGAGCGCCGGGTCGCGCTGCTGGAGTCCATCCTCGAGGGGATCCCCGACCCGGTCTTCGTCAAGGACGCCGCCCACCGCTTCGTGTACGTGAACCACGCAATGGGGCGGGCGGTGGGTCACGACCCGACGGTGATGATCGGCCGCACCGACCTCGACTTCTTCCCTGCCCGGCAGGTCGCGGCATTCTGGGACCGCGACGACCGGGTGCTGCAAGGGGGGGACATCGACGCCCACATCGAGCAGGCCGAGCATTCCGACGGCTCCCAGCAGGTGTTCTCCACCCGCCGGGCTCGGGTGATCGGCCCGGACGGCCGCCCGCTGGTCGTCGGGACCGTCCGCGACGTGTCGCGGGACGCGGCGCGCCACGCCCGACGGGACCAGGAGCTGCGCGTCGTCCGCGAGCTGCTGGAGCAGGTCACGCGCCAGGCCCGCATCGGGATCCTGCTGGTGGACCGACGCGGGTACGTCCAGCACATGTCGGGGCCGGACCTGGCGAAGATGGGGATCGGCACCGACAACGCCGCGGGCATCCACTTCCACTCCTTCGGCGGGCTGTGGCCCGAGGTGGTGCCCCGGATCGATGCGGCGCTCCGGGGCCAGAGCTCCAGCGAGGTGCTGCATTGGCGGGGGCGAGACCGCCAGGTCACGGTTCGCCCGGTCTTCGATGAGGGGGGGGACCAGGTGGCCGGGGCGGTCCTGGTCAGCATCGACCTCGCGGTCCTCGACGAACAGGAGCGCCGCCGGGTGCACCAGGAACGGATGGACAGCCTGGGTCGGCTGGCCGGCGGCGTGGCCCATGACCTCAACAACCTGCTGTCCATCGTCATGATGGGGACCAGCACCCTGCGCGATGCACTGTCGGCGGCCGACGTCCAGGCCGCGGCCGCCCAGGTCAGCCTCCTCGAGCGTTCCGTCGAGCGGGGAGCGCGCCTGTCGCGCCAGCTCGCCGCCTTTGCCCGCCGGCAGGTCGGCGCCGCCTCGGTCATCGACCTGCACGCCCACCTTCGGCCGGCCCGGTCGTTCCTCGAAAGCCTGATCGGCGGGGTGGTCGAGCTGGACATCCGGTTGTGCCCCCAGCAGCCGCGGGTTCGGGTCCTCCCCGGCCAGGTCGAGCAGCTCGTGATCAACCTCGTGCTGCACGCCTCGGCGGGAGCCCCCCCGGGGTCCCGGGTGGTGTTGGAGACCGCCTGCGAGCGCCTCGCGGCAGACGGCGAGCTGTCCCCGGGTGACTACGTCGTGATCCGCGTGGTCGATGCCGGCCGGTCGCTTCCCCTCGAAGTGCGGGAGCGGCTGTTCGAGCCCTTCTACGATGCGGGGCGCGGACCGACCGGCATGGGGTTGGCCACCTGCTACGGGATCGCCCGCCAGGCCGGCGGGCGCGCCGTGGCCCGGGTCGACGCCCAGGGACTCAACGTCGTCGAGGTGTTCCTGCCCATGAGTTCTTCGGAGCTGACCTCCCTCGACGACGGCATTGCGCTGGGCGAGGCCCGTCGGCACACCGGGCGGATCCTGCTGGTGGAGGACGAAGACGTCCTGCGCGAGCAGCTCACCGAGCTGCTGCGCACCGCCGGCCACCTCGTCGTGTCCTACGAGAACGGCCGCCGGGCCGCCGACTGGCTCCAGGTCCACGCCGAGGACGTCGATCTCGTGTTGTCCGACGTGATGATGCCGGGCCTGCGGGGGGATGAGCTGGTCCGCGAGGTCGGTGGGCGGGTGCCGTTCCTGTTGATGTCGGGATTCACCACCGAGGATCCCGGCGAGCTGTCCTCGCTGCCGGGGGTGCTCGACGTGCTGGCCAAGCCCGTCCGCCCCGACATCCTGCTGCGCGCGGTGCAGCGGGTCCTCGCCCGGAAGAAGCGCCGGCGTTCGGGCGCGCGCTGACCGGGGTCCGACGAGGCCACCCCGTCGCGGGTCACGTGCCGTCGGCGGTGCGGGGTCGCCGCCGCCTCGCCGACGGCGGCGCCCTCGGGGTGCCGGTCAGTGGTTCTCGCTGTTGTCCGAGGCGTTGGAGCAGTTGACGTCGTCGGCATCGACGTAGCCGTCGCTGTCGTTGTCCACGCCGTCGTTGCAGGCGGCACCCTCCGGGTCGAAGCCGTCGTCCTCGTTCTCCACCCACACCGAGGTGCAGATGGGGTCATCGAGGTCGGTCCACCCGTCGCTGTCGTTGTCCACGCCGTCGTTGCACTGGGTGGACGGGTCCACCTCCGACTTGGTCCACCCGGTCAGGCAGCCCGGGTCGTCGGCGTCCACCAGGCCATCGTCGTCGTCGTCGACGCCGTTGTTGCAGGCACCGTCGCTGAGGCCGTCGTCCTCGAACAGGTCGTCGGCCGAGGCGCAGACGGGATCGTCGGTGTCGCTCCACCCGTCGCCGTCGTTGTCCAGGCCGTCATCGCACTCGGGGGTGTGGGTCTCGTCGTCGTCGAAGGCGCTGGCGCAGCCGGGATCCTCGGCATCGACCAGCGAGTCGGCGTCGTCGTCGACGAGGTTGTTGCAGGTGAACGCGGTCTCCTCGCCGACCTCGGAGAAACCCCAGGCGCAGTCGGGGTCATCGCCGTCGATCCAGCCATCGCCGTCGTCATCGACGTCGTTGCGGCACTCGCCGGTGTCACCGTTGCTCTCGGCGTTGTCGAGGGCATCGGTGCAGTCGGAATCGTCGGCGTCGGTGGCACCGTCTCCGTCGTTGTCGATGCCGTCGTTGCACTCGGCGTCCCCGTGACCGGCCTCGGCGGTGGCCGCGATGCAGTCGGGGTCGTCGGCGTCGATCCAGCCGTCGGTGTCGTTGTCGATGTCGTCGGAGCAGCTCGCGGCCGGGTCGGCCTCGGCGCTGTCGTCGCCGCCGGTGCAGCCGCTGTCGTCGGCGTCGACGAACCCGTCCCCGTCGTCGTCGATGGCGTTGTTGCACGCGAGGCTGGTGAACCCGATCTCCTCGTCCCAGATCCCGCAGTCGGGGTCGTCGTCGTCGGTCCAGCCGTCGTCGTCGTTGTCGACCCCGTCGTCGCAGGGCATGGCGTGGCCGGACTCGGCGTTGTCGTAGCCGTCGACGCAGTCGGCGTCGTCGGCGTCGACATCGCCGTCGATGTCGTTGTCCACGCCGTCGGTGCAGGCGGTGTCGGTGCGGGACCCGTCCTCGTCGGCCCCGTCCAGGCAGTCGGTGTCCGCCAGGTCGGTCCAGCCATCGCCGTCGTCGTCGACGCCGTTGCTGCAGCTTCCGCTGGCCGTGGTCTCGTCGTCGTCCAGCGCATCGATGCAGTCGGCGTCGTCGGCGTCGATGTCCCCGTCTCCGTCGTTGTCGATGAAGTCGTTGCAGGCATACCGGGTGATGCCTGCCTCGGCGCCGTGGATCCAGCAGTCGACATCGTCGGCGTCGGTCCAGCCGTCGCCGTCGTCGTCGACGCCGTCGTCGCAGGAGCCGGCCACCAACGGGGTCTCGGTGTCCTCCCACGGGACGTCGCAATCGGGGTCGTCGGCGTCGACGGCCCCGTCCCCGTCGTTGTCCAGCTCGTCGTTGCAGGCGAAGGTGGTGAAGCCGGCCTCGTTCCCGCCCGTCAGGCAGTCGAGGTCCTCGTCGTCGATCCAGCCGTCGCCGTCGTCGTCCTCGCCGTTTGCGCAGTCATCGGCGTCGGGGTCCTCGACCGGGTCGAGGGCCGAGGCGCAGCCGGCGTCCCAGGCGTCGTAGACGAAGTTGCCGTCGTTGTCGATGCCGTCGTTGCACTCGCCGGTGCCGAAGCCCCGCTCGGTGATCCCGCGGTCGGCGCAGTCCGGGTCGTCGAGGTCGGTCCAGCCGTCGCCGTCGTTGTCGGTGCCGTCCTCGCACTGGGCCAGGTCCTCGTCGTCGATCAGCGCGTCGGTGCAGGCCGGGTCCAGGGCATCGATGAGCCCGTCGCCGTCGTTGTCGACGAAGTCGTTGCACTCGGTGTCCTCGAGCGCGCCGTCCTCGATGCCGAAGGCGCAGTCGGGGTCGGCGTCGTCCACCCAGCCGTCGAGATCGTTGTCGGCCCCGTCGGCGCAGGTGTCCGAGGATTCCTCCTCCAGCAGGTCCCGGGCGTCCTGGCAGTCGGGGTCTTCGGCGTCGATGCTCAGGTCGAGGTCGTCGTCGACCCCGTTGTTGCACTCGGTCTCGCCGTAGCCGGTCTCGGTGGCGCCGTCGGCGCAGTCGGGATCGTCGGCGTCGATCCAGCCGTCGCCGTCGTTGTCCAGCTCGTCCTCGCACCCGGTGATCGGCGAGCTCTCGTCGTCGTCGTAGCCGTCGGTACAGCCGGGATCATCGGCGTCGACGAGACCGTTGCCGTCGTTGTCGCTGCCGTCGTTGCACTCGTAGGCCGAGGTGGCCGGCGTCTCGCTGGCGGTGTCGTAGTCGCCGAGGCACCCGGGGTCGTCAAGGTCGGTCCAGCCGTCGCCGTCGTTGTCGGCCCCGTCGCCGCAGGCCGCCTCGCCCTCGTACTCGTCGCTGCCGTCGGCGCACTCGGGATCATCGGCGTCCGCCGCGCCGTCCTTGTCGTCATCGACGCCGTTGTTGCAGGCGATCGTGGTGTCGAGGCCCGTCTCCTCGTCGCCGCTGGCGCAGTCGGGGTCGTCGGCGTCCGTCCAGCCGTCGTCGTCATCGTCCAGGCCGTTGTGGCACCCGTCGACCTCGGAGTCGTCGGAGGCATCGACGCAGTCCGGATCCAGCACGTCGATGACGCCGTCGCCGTCGTTGTCGCTGCCGTCGTTGCACTCGGTCGTGCCGAATCCGGCCTCGGTGTCGCCGCTGGCGCAGTCGGGGTCCTCGTCGTCGCTCCAGCCGTCACCGTCGTCGTCTTCGCCGTTGGTGCACTGGTTGACCTCGTCGTCGTCCGTCGCGCTGCTGCAGCCGCTGTCCTCGGCGTCGACCCGACCGTCGCCGTCGTCGTCCACCCCGTTGTTGCACTGGGGGCCGTCGGTGTCGAAGCCCAGCTCGTTGGCGCCGGTCGCGCAGTCGGGGTCGTCGGCGTCGACCCAGCCGTCGCCGTCGTTGTCCTCGGCGTCGTTGCAGTCGTCGGCCTCGATCCGGTCGTCGGCGCTGTCGCAGTCGGGGTCCAGGGCGTCGATGAGCCCGTCGCCGTCGTTGTCGCTGCCGTCGCTGCACTGGGTCGTGCCCTCGAACCCGCCTTCGTCGTCGCCGTAGGGGGTGTCACATCCCAGGTCGTCGAGATCGATCCACCCGTCGCCGTCGTTGTCGAGGTCGTCCTCGCAGGCGTTCTGCTCGGTGTCGTCGAAGGCGTCCTCGCAGGCGGGGTCGTCGGCGTCGGTGGCGCTGTCGCCGTCGTTGTCGATGCCGTCGTTGCACTCGGTGTCGCCGTAGCCGGTCTCGTCGTCGCCCCCGCCGGCGCAGTCGGGATCCTCGCCGTCGATGTAGCCGTCGCCGTCGTCGTCGAGCTCGTTTTCGCAGGGCGGGGAGGACTCGTCGTTGTCCAGTGCGTTGTCGCAGTGCGGGTCGTCGGCGTCGATGGCGCCGTCGCCGTCGTTGTCGATGCCGTCGTTGCACTCGGTGCCGCCGAAGCCCAGCTCCTCGTCCCCCACCCCGCAGTCGGGGTCGGCGAGGTCGGTCCAGCCGTCGCCGTCGTCGTCCTCCCCGTTGGCGCAGGGACTGCTCTCCAGGTCGTCGGTCGGGCCGTCGCAGTCGGGATCCTCGGCGTCGATGGCGCCGTCGCCGTCGTTGTCGATGCCGTCGTTGCACTCGGTGTCGCCGTAGCCCAGCTCCTCGTCACCCGCGTCGCAGTCGGGGTCGTCGGCGTCGGCATAGCCGTCGCCGTCGTCATCCTCGCCGTTCTCGCACATGGTGATCGGATCGTCGAGCAGCTCCAGCGGGATGGTGACCTCGACCACCTCGTCGGGCTGGAAGGTCAGCGGTCCATAGGTCGGCGTCTGCAGGGTCAGCGTGGTCCCCTGCCAACCCTGGACCGACAGCCCGAAGGGGGCGTCGTTGTCGCCGGCGGCCAGCTCGATGACCGGGAACCCCGCCGAGGCCACGATGAAGTGCACGACCAGCTCGAGATCATCGTCGTCCTCGATGACGTTGGCCAGCGAGGTGCGGCTGTCCAGCTCGCCGGCGGGCAGCGGGTCGCCGTTGCTGTCGACGTAGGGCTCGGACGGGTCGAGGACCAGGTAGAGATCGTCGGTGGCGGCGGCGATGGCGTCCGCGTCGCCGGAGAAGCCGACCTGGATCGAGGTCCGCGGCTCGGGCGGCTGCTTGCAGGCTGCCAGCGCGAGGGCGAGCGGAAGGCTCACGGCAAGCGGTCGGATCATGGCAGCTCCACCACGATGTCCCCGGGGGGGATGGGGTCGGGAATGGTTGCGTTGTAGGCAAGCACGCCACCGGTCGCCCCGGCCGCGGCGACGGCGCCGGCGCCGGCCCAGAAGTACCAGGAACGGGTCAGGGGCGTGAAGGGCTTCAGCTCGCCGCCGTCGTCTCCGAGCCGGGCCCGCCACCAGGCCCCCCCGGACTCGGGGACCTCGATGCGGGTCTCCACGGTCGGGGTATCCGGGGCGCTGACCGCGAGGGTGTACCGGCCCCGCTCGAGCAGCGGCAGGCGCACGCTCCGCCCCTCGCCGACCTGGACGCCGTTGAGGCGGATCCGGGCGTCGCTGCGGTTGGTCCGGACGGTCAACCGGGCGCCGTCCTCGGGCAGCCGGACCTCGACCACGCCCTTGCTGCCGTCGCTGGTGTCGACGGTGCGGAGCATGGTGGCGTAGCCCTTCATGTCGAGGAGCACCTGGTGGACGCCGGGGGGGACGTCCTCCAGCTCCACGGGGGTCGTCCCCACCAACTGCCCGTCCAGGAAGACCTGGGCGCCCTCGGGGCGCGAGGTCACCACGAAGCGACCGCTGCTGCTCTCGAGCTGCTCGACCAGCAGCAGGTTGCGGCCCGGCTGGAACTCGAACTCGCCGTCCAGCGGTTCGTGGGCCGGTGCTTCGAGGTGCCAGCGGTAGGTGCCGGGCTTGAGCTGGCGGAGGCGGACCGGCGTGGGGTAGGTGTCCCGGCCGTTGAGGGTGAGGGTGGCGCCCGGCGGCTCGACGATGAACTCGACGGTCCCGGTGCCCGGAAGCAGGTCGGCGGTCAGCTCGGTGGTGCGGCCCCGGCTGATGTTCACCCGGCGGACGAACGGGTCGTAGAAGTCGGCGGTGACCCGGACGGTGTGGGTCCCCGGGGAGAGGTAGGTGGTGATCGGCGCCTCGCCGACCAGCTCGTTGTCGATGTAGACGATGGCGCCCTCGACCGGAGAGGTCACCCGCAGCATGCCCGTCTCCTCTGCCTGGGCGGGCGGCGCGGTGACGGCCACCGTCATCGAGAGCGGGACCGCGACGAGGACCGGCAGGAGCAGGACGCGGAGAGCGGAAGTCAGTGCGCGCATCGGGCTGTGGCCACCATGGTGGGAAGGTGCCGCGTCAGGGCGGGCGACGTACCCGTCGGGATCTCGCGAGGGCCTCGCGACCGTCGGAGGGTAGCAGAGCAGCCCGGTCCGCTCCACCCTTCGGGGGCACGATCGGCACCCGACATCACCGGTCTACCCGCGGGACGGGTGGGCGACCCGCACGTCACCCTGGCGGAGGGTCACCCGCCGGGCGTCGAGCCACTCCAGCAACGGGATGGCCATCCGGCGGGACAGGCCGGTGAGTTCCTTGAAGTCGGCGGTGCTGAGCGAGCCGTGGGTCGCCAGGTGGGACCGGACCCGGTGCACCAGCTTCTCGAGGTGGGCCCCGGTCACGGCGCGGTCCGCCACCCGGTCCACGAGCCCTTCTCCGACCAGGAACATGAAGGCGTCCGGGTCCTCGGCCATGAGCGGCGCGACGGGGGTCCCGTCGAGGCCGGCGGCGTCCACCGTGGCCAGCAGCCGGTCCAGCAGCGCCTGCTGGTCGGGATCGGGGCGGACCCGGAAGCCGGGCGCGCGGATGATGGGCCCGTCCAGCTCGATGCGCTGGAGTGCGGCGGCTCGCGCCACCAGTTCGTCGAAGGCGCGGTCGCCGAGGTGGCGGAGGGGGCCCCGTCGCAGATCGCGCCGCGGCGCGCCGGGGGTGAGGGGACGCTCGGCGTGCCAGGCGTCGACGGCGGCGACGAGCGCATCGAGGAGGCGAGCGAAGACCTCGGGGTGGACCACCCGGTCGCCCAGGCTGATCCCGTCGGTGATTTCGTGCAGATCCACCTCCACCGGGGGCAGGCCGCGCTGGCCGGCGCGCAGGAGGAGGACGCTTCGGTCTCCGTCCAGGACCCGGGCCAGCTCGGCCGCGGCGCGGGCATGGTCGCGCTGCCGGGCGCGGGGCGCCCACGGATCGAGGACCCGGCCCCCGCCGAGGGTCTCGACCGGGCTCTCCCGCCGCAGCACGAAGCGGTCGCCGGGCAGGACGACGATGGGCGAGTCGGTGCGGAGCTGGACGAGGTGATCTCGGCCGGGAACGAGGCCATCGTCGGAGTCCAGGACGCTGCACACCGCCATCACCTCGGCCGTCCCCACGAGCAGTCGGACGCGGGCATCGTGGTCGAGGTGGGGCGCCCCGGCGAGGTGCCGGTAGCTGGCATCGATGATGCTGGCCAGCGGGATGGTGCCCGGGCGGAGCACCACCTGGCCTCGCGCCAGGTCGTCGCGCTCGATGCCGGCCAGGTTGAGGGCGGTGCGCTGGCCTGCCCGGCTGTGGTCCACGGAATCCCCGTGGACCTGGATCCCCCGCACCCGTGCCCGGAGGCCGGCGGGCTGGACCTCGACCTCCTCCCCGTCGTGGACCACCCCCGACCGCACCGTGCCGGTCACCACCGTCCCGAAGCCCCGGCGGACGAAGGCCCGGTCGATGGGGAGGCGGAACGGTCCGGCGCTGCTCCGCTCCGCGGGGTCGAGGGCGGCCAGCGCGGCGCGCAGCGGCTCCAGTCCGCGGGGAGTCCCCCCCGGGGGCGAGGCGGTGGCGATGATCGGCGCCCCTTCGAGGAAGGTGCCGCGGACGGCATCCTCGACGTCCATCGTCGCCAGCTCCACCATCTCCTCATCGACGAGGTCGGTCATGGTGAGGGCGATGACGCCCTGCTCGACGCCCAGGATGGACAGGATGTCGAGGTGCTCCCGGGTCTGGGGCATCACCCCCTCCACGGCGCTCACGCAGAGCAGCACCGCGTCGAGGCCGGTGGCCCCGGCGATCATCGTGCGGACGAGGCGCTCGTGGCCCGGGACGTCGACGAAGCTGAGGCGGCGACCGTCCGGCAGGTCCAGGACGGTGAACCCCAGCGCGATGGTGATGCCGCGCGCTCGCTCCTCGGGAAGCCGGTCGAGGTCCACGCCGGTCAGCGCGCGCACCAGGCTGGTCTTGCCGTGGTCGATGTGGCCGGCGGTTCCGATGACGAAGTGGCGGGCCATGGGGGCCTCGTGCGGGGCGATGGGATGAAGGGTCTGCGGCGGCAGGGTAGCCTGTCGGTGGTTTTCCGGGCCCGACGAGTCCGGTCGTCCCCATCGGACAGGAGCGGACCACCATGACCGCCGCCCCCCCCGCCTCTCCGGACGCGCCGGCACCGGCCGGCGCCGAGTGGGAATACGAGCTGCGCCTGCCGGACGGCATGCTGGCCGGGCTCTACCACGTCCATGAGCTCCAGGAGCAGCTCTACGTGGGGGCCATCGACCCGGAGTCCACGGTGCGCCGACCGGCGCCCGGCCCCGCCTGGCCGGGGGATTCCTCCCTGGCCGGTCCCTGGCAGCCCCTGGATGCCATTCCGGAGTTGGCCGCCGTCATCGGCCTGCTGGGGATCGAGGTCCGCCGGACCGACGAGCGACGGCGGATCGCGAAGTGGCAGAAGTCCGACGACACCGTCGACGTGGACGCCACCCAGCCCTCCCTGTCCCGCCTGGACCTGCCGGCGGTCGAGCCGCCTCCTTCCCGGGGGCGAACCGCGATCCCGCTGGTGATCGGCACCATCATCCTGGTGCTGGTGCTGGGGGTCGTCGGGCTGGTGCTCGCCCACTGAGGGCGCGGTCAGCTCCCGGTCAGCCGGCGGAACACCTCCTCCAGGTTGGTCTTCTCGCGGCCCAGCTCGACCAGCGACAGGCCGCGGTCCCGGGCCAGCGAGAACAGGTCCTGCCGGACGTCCCGCCCGGCCAGCACCTCGAAGGCGTGCCACTGGGGCTGTTCGGCCTCGAGATCGCGCACCTGGCGCACCCCATCGATGGCGGTGATGGCGCGCCGGATGGCGTCGCGCCCCAGGGCGACGCTGCCGGCGGCGAAGGTGGCGTGGACCAGCAGGCCCCCCTGCTCGTGGGTCGTCACCTCGGCGGTGGCGCCGTCGGCGACGATTCGCCCCTGGTGGACGATGATCACCCGGTCGCAGGTGGCCTGCACCTCGCTGAGGATGTGGGTGGACAGCAGCACCGTCCGGCGACGCCCCAGCTCGCGGATGAGGTTGCGGATCTCGACGATCTGGTTGGGGTCCAGTCCGGTCGTGGGCTCGTCGAGGATGAGGATGGGCGGCGAGTGGAGCAGCGCCTGGGCCAGCCCGACGCGCTGCCGGTAGCCCTTGGACAGCTCGCCGATGCGCTGGCCCAGGCGCGGCAGGACCCCGCACTGCTCGGCGACGCGGTGGCGGGCGGCGGCGCGCTCGGCCGGGCCGAACCCGCGGATCCGACCGACGAAGTCGAGGTAGTCCCCGACCCGCATGTCGGTGTAGAGCGGGGCGTGCTCGGGCAGGTACCCGAGGTTGCGGCGGGCCTCCAGGCTGTCGAGGAGCACGTCGTGGCCCTGGATCGACGCGGACCCGCCCGTCGGAGCGATGAACCCGGTCAGGATCTTCATCGCGGTGCTCTTGCCGGCACCGTTGGGTCCGAGGAAGCCGACCACCTCGCCCTCGGAGATCTCGAAGCTGATCCCCTTGAGCGCCTGCAGGTCGCCGTAGGACTTTCGGAGGTCATGCACCTGGATCGCTGGCATGGGCATCCCTTGCGGCACGCCCCTCCTATCGGGTCGGCCGCGCGCTGCGTTAGCAGGTCGGCGCCGAGGGAACCCATGCCCGAACACGTCGCGTCGAACGCCCGCCCATCCCCCAGCCCCGCATCCGACGCCCGCCCATCCTCCGAGTCGCCCGGGGTGGCCGCCTCGGCCTCGGCGGGAGCCGGCGGGGCGCCGGGTTCCCGCGGGGAGCGGATCCGCCTGGAGCAGCGGCTGCTGCGCCGCGTCGGCCAGGCCAGCCGGGACTTCGGGCTCATCGAGCCGGGCGACCGGATCATGGTCTGCATGTCGGGGGGCAAGGATTCCTACGCCATGGCCTGGCTGTTGCAGTCCGTCCAGCGCAAGGTGCCCTTCCGGTTCGATCTCATCTGCGTGAACCTCGACCAGGGGCAGCCGGGATTCCAGGGGGAGCGGCTGGCCGCGTGGCTGGACGCCCAGGGGCTGGAACGGCGGATGCTCTCCCGCGACACCTACAGCATCGTCACCTCGATGATCCCCGAGGGACGGACCTACTGCAGCCTGTGCAGCCGGCTTCGCCGCGGCGTGCTCTACGACGCCGCCGTGGAGCTGGGCTGCAACAAGCTCGCCCTCGGCCACCACCGCGACGACATCATCGAGACCGCGCTGCTCAACCTGCTGTACGCCGGCCAGCTCAAGGCCATGCCCCCGAAGCTGGTCAGCGACGACGGGCGCAACACGCTGATCCGCCCCCTGGCCTACTGCGACGAGGCCGACATCGCCCGGTTCGCCGAGCTGCTCGAGTTCCCCATCCTCCCCTGCGACCTCTGCGGCAGCCAGGAACACCTCCACCGCAAGAAGGTCAAGGCGCTCATCGCGTCGTTGCAGGCCGAAAACGACAAGGTGCGCGGCAACATCTTCGCTGCCCTCCGCAACGTCGTCCCCAGCCACCTGTTGGATCCGGACCTGCGGCGCCGCTGCGGGCTGGATCCCCAGAGCGGGGCGCCGCTGGCGGCCGAGGGCGCGGCCGCGGAGGGCACCGGCGGATTCATGGAGGAGCTGGAGGCCGCCCTTCGCTGACAGGCGGCCCCGCTCCATCGACACCGCCCACCACGGGTGCGCGACGGGCTGCCCGCCCGCCCGTGATCCACGTCTCGGGCGCGACTGCTGTGGTCGCCCGTCAGCGCGCGCCGCCGGCGCGAGGGGGGTGGGAGACCCCCGACCGGGTGGTCGCCGGTACCCGGCGGCGGCGCAGCCAGGCGGACGCAGACCTCAGGGGCTGGTCCACTCGATCTCGAGGGTGTAGGGCTTGTCGCCCGCCGGTCCGCTCCACGGAG
>RFKJ01000511.1 GCA_003694325.1 Deltaproteobacteria bacterium | reverse complement strand
GGGCGGCGGCCCGGGGGGATGCGCCGCGCTATGGATGGGACGACGCGGGAGGTCGTGATGCACAGCAATGACCGGCAGTCAGCGGAGAACCCGGGACCCTTCGGGGAGGTGATCCACGACTGGAATGTCCGGGGCGGGGTCCTCGCCCACCCCTACCGCCCGGTGCAGGTCCACGACGAGACGATCCGCGACGGGATCCAGAGCCCCTCGGTGGTCGACCCGCCCATCGACACCAAGCTCGAGATCGTGCGCCTGCTCGATCGCCTGGGGGTGGCGAGCGTCGACGTCGGCCTGCCGGGCGCCGGGCCGCGGGCGGTCGAGGATGTCCGGACCATCCTGCGGTGCATCGTCGACGAGAAGCTGCGGATCCGTCCTACCTGCGCGGCCCGCACCCACGAGCACGACATCCGCCCGGTGATCGAGCTCTCCCAGGAGGTGGGCATCGAGATCGAGGTCATGGCCTTCCTCGGGGCCTCGCCCATCCGGATGCTGGCCGAGCGCTGGGACGATGACCTGCTGGAGCGACGGACCCGCAACGCGGCGAAGCTGACGGTCGAGGCGGGGCTGCCCTTCTGCTTCGTCACCGAGGACACCATCCGGAGCCATCCGACCACCCTGCGGCGGCTGTTCACCGCCGCGGTGGAGGAGGGGGCGGGGTGCCTCTGCCTGTGCGACACCGTGGGCCACGCCGATCCGCGTGGCGTGTTCAACCTCGTGCAGTGGACCCGCGACCTCCTCATGGGCCTCGGCGCGTCGCCGACCCTGGACTGGCACGGGCACGACGACCGCGGGCTGGGCCTCATCAACGGGCTCGCCGCCGTCCAGGCCGGTGTCGACCGGGTGCATGGCACCGTCCTGGGGGTGGGGGAGCGGGTGGGCAACACGCCGCTGGACCTGCTGCTGGTCAACCTCCAGCTCCTCGGGGTCCACGACGGCGACCTGACGGCCCTCGCCCGGCTGGTCGACGTGGTGTCGGACGCCTGCGCGGTGCCGATCCCGGTCAACTACCCGGTGTTCGGCCGGGATGCCTTCCGCACGGGTACCGGCGTGCACGCCGCGGCGGTCATCAAGGCCATGCGGGCGGGGGATGCCTGGCTCGCCGACCGGATCTACTCCGGGGTCCCGGCGGGGTGGTTCGGGCGCCGCCAGGAGATCGAGATCGGCCACATGTCGGGCGACAGCAACATCGTGTTCTGGCTGGAGCAGCGGGGGATCCGGCCCGATCCGGAGCTGGTCGGCCGGATCCGCGCCCGGGCCAAGGCCGGCGACCGCGTCCTGCGGGAGGACGAGATCATGGAGGTGGTGGCGCAGTTTCAGTCGGCCGGCTGATCCCCGGCGGTCCGGGTCGACCCGCCGGCGTCCCGGCGCGACGCCCCCTTGCCCGGATCGCGCCCCTCGCCGCGACGGAGGGCCTGCAGGACCGCCTGGCGGCGCTGCCCATCCTCGGCCTCGGTCCGGGCGCGGGCCGCCTTGTGGGCGGCGACGTAGCGGCTGTTGTTCTGGACGATGTGGAGCATGAACAGCAGGGCGATGACCCAGTTGGCGTAGAAGGCCAGGCCTCGCAGGTCGGGCACGCCGTAGACGATCATGAAGCACGCCGCGGCGAGGTTGACGAGCTGCAGGCCCCAGAAGACCACCCGACGGCGGTGCCAGCCGGGAAGCGACAGGACCAGGCGGTTGCCGGCCAGGATGGCCACGGCGGCGAGGAGGATGGCGGTGCTGCGGTCCACGGGGTTCAGCGATGGGCCGAGGGGGGGACCAGGGCGACGTTGTCGATGAGCCGCGTGCGCCCGAGCCAGGCGGCCGCCAGGGCCCGGGCGGGTCCGGAGATCCGCGCCAGGGGCTGCAGCTCGTCCGGATCGACGATCTCCAGGTAGTCGATGCGGTCGACATCCAGGCGGGCGCGGGCCCGGGCCAGCAGGGTGGCGACGTCGACCTCGCCCCCGGCCACGGCGTCGGCCAGCCACGCCAGGGCGCGGCTGATGCTGCGGGCGCGGCGCCGCTGATCCTCGTCGAGGTAGGCGTTGCGGGAGGACAGGGCCACGCCGTCGTCATCTCGGATCAGCGGGCCGCCCAGGATCTCGATGGGCATGGCGAGGTCCCGGACCATCCGGCGGATCACCGCAAGCTGCTGGTAGTCCTTCTCGCCGAAGACGGCGACGTCGGGCTGGACCAGGCCGAACAGGCGGGCCACGACGGTGGTGACCCCCTCGAAGTGGGTAGGCCGCGATGCGCCGCACAGCCCGGCGGTCAGCCCCTCAACCCGCACCCGGGTGGAGTGGCCGGGCGGGTAGAGGTCGGTCGGCATGAACAGGCAGTCGACGCCGGCCCGCTCACACGCGGCCCGGTCTCCCTCCGGGTCCCGGGGATACCGGTCGAGGTCCTCGCCGGCCCCGAACTGCAGCGGGTTGACGTAGATCGACACCACGAGGTGGTCGCACCGGGGGCGGGCCAGCTCCATCAACGAGGTGTGCCCCCGGTGGAGGTACCCCATGGTGGGCACGAAGCCGATGCGCTCGCCGCGGCGGCGCCGGGCGAGGCAGTCGGCCTGCAACGCGAGCGGATCGGTGACGACCTGCATGGTGACTCAGTAGATGCGCTGCACCCGGCTGGGCGCGCGCTTGTCGTGGAAGCAGTGCTCCTCGGCGGGGAAGACGCCCGCCCGGACCTCCTCGACGTAGGTGCGCACCGCGTCGATCATGGTGTCCTGGAGGGTGGCGTAGCGCTTGACGAACCGAGGCTTGAAGCTCTCGTCGAAGCCCAGCAGGTCGTTGCAGACCAGCACCTGCCCGTCGCAGTTGGGGCCGGCGCCGATGCCGATGGTGGGGATGTCGAGCAGGGCCGTCAGCTCGGTGGCCAGCTCGGTCGGCACCATCTCCAGGACCACGCAGAAGGCGCCGGCCTCCTGCACGGCGAGGGCGTCCTCGCGCAGGGCGGCGGCCGCGTCGGCGCCGCGCCCCTGGACCCGCCACCCACCGGTGGCGTGGACCGACTGGGGGGTCAGGCCGATGTGGCCGACCACCGGGATGCCGGCGCGGACGATGGCCTCGATGGCCGGGGCCGAGCGGACCCCCCCTTCGAGCTTGACCGACTGGGCGCCGCCTTCCTGGACCAGCCGACCGGCGCTGCGCAGGGCCTGCTCGGCGCTGACCTGGTAGCTCATGAACGGCAGGTCGACCGTCAGGTGGGCCCGGCGCAGTCCCCGCCGGACGCAGCGGCCGTGGTAGATCATGTCGTCGAGGGTGACCTGCAGGGTGTCTTCGTGCCCCTGGATCACCATGCCGAGCGAGTCACCGACGAGCACCATGTCGACGCCGGCAGCGTCGACGATGCGGGCCATCGTGGCGTCGTACGCGGTCACCATCGCGATCTTTTCGGGTGGGTTGCCGGCCTTCATGCGTCGAAGGTCCAGGACCGTCTTGTGGGACATGGGGTGCCTCGGAAGGAGGGGAGTGCCGACCTCGCCCCGGCGGGGACGAGCGGGCTGCGGCGGTTGTGACCTCCCGGCCTGGTGACTCGGTGTGGGGCAGGTCCAGGGGTCGGCTGGCGCGTGCGCGGGATGCGCACGGTTTCATCTATGAAGCGGCCGGTCGAGTCAAGCGGGGCGAGGGGAATGGGGAAGGCCGAGCCTTCACCGAGCGGAATTGCTGGAAGAAGGCGACGAACG
>RFKJ01000510.1 GCA_003694325.1 Deltaproteobacteria bacterium | reverse complement strand
CTGATCCTCCTCGGGTGGATGGCCGCGGCGACCCCTGCCGGGGCGACCACCGTCGCCGTGCTGCCCCTGACCCGCGGCGCAGCCAGCGAGGAGTACGACGGCCTCGGGCAGGCCCTGGCCGGCATGCTGATCAGCGACCTCTCGGCCACCCCCGGCCTGGTGATGGTCGAGCGGGACCGCCTGGACGCGCTGCTGTCGGAGATCGCCTTGTCCGACCAGGGCTTCCTCGATCCGGCCACCGCCCAGCAGCTCGGCAGGGGACTCGGCGCCGAGGTCATCCTCACCGGCAGCTACAGCGTGGTCGCCGATCGCTTCCTGCTCGACGCCCGCCTGGTTCGGGTCGAGAGCGGCGAGATCCTCGACGCGGCCGACGCCCAGGGCTCGGTGACCGACTTCGTCGCGGTCGAGAAGCTGCTGGTCGAGGAGCTGCTCGACGAGCTGGACGTCACCCTGAGCCTCGGGGATCGCCGCCGGCTGATGCTCCAGGCGCCGACCGAGGACTTCGCGGCCTTCGCCTCGTGGGGAGAGGGGCTGGCCCGCCGCCAGCAGGGCGATCTCGACGCCGCCCGGGCGGCCTTCGAGCGGGCCCTGGCCCGGGACCCCCGGTTCGCCGAGGCCCGGGCCGCCCTCGCCGAACTGCAGGGACTCATCGAGGCGGCCCGCGCCGAGCAGCGGCTGGTCGCCGACGCCTGGCTGGACTCCCGGTTCCGCGCCGTGCTGGACGCCACCGTGGACGAGCGGCTGCGCCCCGCCGGGTTCGTCCACGACGCCGACAGCCTGGCGGCCTTCGCGCTGCGGCAGTCGGTCCTCCACGACGCCGGGCTCCACTGCCGGCGCGCCGCGGAGCTGGAGGCCTTCCTCGACCACGTGGGCTGGGACGTGTCCGTCCCCGATGCCTCCCCCACGGTCGGCCATCGCCTGCACGCGCTGCGCGCGGCCTACGAACTCGACGGCCGCGACTGTTTCGCCGCCCGCCAGCGGGCGGGGCTCACCGATCGCCCCGCCGACCTCGGGCTGTTGTCGTCCACGACCGAGCTGGTCCTGCACCAGCGCAGCCGTTCCCTGGGCCGGGAGGGAGCCGGCCTCGTCGACAGCCTGTTGCGCTGCCTGCCCGAGCCCCGATGGGAGCCCGAGATCGAGCGGCTGGCGGCCCGGGCCGCGGCCGCCGGCCAGTCCCGCCGCGTCGATGGTCCCATCGGCCTGACCCTCGGCGACCAGCTCGACCTGGTGTGGGCCTGGCTGCACGCCCGCCGGGTGGGGGCCGATGACGCCCTGACCGCCCGCACCCGGGCCCTGCTGGAGGCCGAGCGCGCCCCCATGGCCCAGGACATGCTGATGGCCCGCCTGGACGCCATCGCCCGAGAAGCCGACCTCACCGCCGCCTACGAGGCCGGTCGACTGGGCCAGGATCCCGCCGAGCTGGAAGCCGTCATGCGCGCCCTCGCCGACGGGGACCCGGACGTCCTGGCGCTGGACGACCCCACCTGTGCCTGGGCCGCCACCACCATGTCGGGGACCGCCCGCGGCTGGGTGACCGGGCTTTCGCAGGACCGGGCGCAGCCCCCGGGCGAACCCCGGCTCCAGGCGCTGCGCCGCCGCTTCCAGTCCGCGGGCATGGTCTACGGGCCGCTGCGGGATCTCGGCTGCATCGCCGACACCCCCGGGCGGTTCTCGTCGTGGGACGAGCTCACCGCCGCCATGGAGCGGGTCACCCTGCTGGCGGAGGCCGAGGAGCGTGAACTCTGCGTCCAGCTCCAGGCGACCCTGGAACGCACCCTGGAGCAGCCCCCGGCCACCATCGCCAGCCTCGACCGGGTTCCCGAACTGAAAGCTTCCCTGAGCTGGGGCGTTCTCACCACCTGGTACGCCATGGTCACCCAGCGCTGCGTGGCCCTGCCCCGGAGATGAGCCCGATGCCCCCCGACCCGCTGCTGCTGCTGACCGCGCTGACGACCCTGGCGGCCGCCGAGCCGGCCTCGACGGTGGTCGGGCTGGTCACCACGACCCGCGGCACGGTCCGGCTCGATGACCGACCCGCTCCCCCGGTCCCCTTCCTGGTGGGCGAAGACGCCCGCCTGGAGCTGGGTGACGACGGGGAGGTGGTGGTGCTGGTCGGCGGCGTGGCCCTGCATCGCACCGGGCCCGGGGTCGTCTCCCTGGACCCCTGCGCCCCGCCCGCCGTGGGCGCGGCCGCCGCCCCCTGCGACCCGGCGACCGGCGCGACGTGGCCGGAACTGCTCCAGCACCGGGCCGAGCGTGGCCGGGCCGGTGCCACCCGTGGGGCGTCCCCCCGCCGGTCCAGCACCGCGCGGGCCGGCGCCACCCGGGCCGCCACCGTCCAGCTCGTCCGCCCCGTCCCCGGGGGGCGGCTGCTGGAGCTGCCCGACGAGCTGCGCTGGCGGTGCGCCGGCCCCTGCCCGGACGCCACCGTCCGCCTGCGGGCGGTGGACACCGGCGTCGAGGCCTGGTCGGGAAACGGTGCCGGCCACCTGCCCCTCCCCGACGTCGCGCTGTCCCCCGGGTTGTGGGAGCTGCAGGTGGGCGGCGACAGCTTCGCGTTCGAGGTGCCCGGCCCCGACGAGGCCGGCGCCCTGGTCCGGGCCCTGGTCGAAGCCGACCGCGCCGCGGCGACCCTGCCCG
>RFKJ01000509.1 GCA_003694325.1 Deltaproteobacteria bacterium | reverse complement strand
CTGGTCCACGCCATCCACCCGGCGGTCGAGGCTGCCCGCGCCCTGCCCGGCGACCTGCTCGACAACGCCATCCGGGTCAACGCCCGGCAGGTCGCCGACAAGCTGCGGACCTCGCCCGTGGTGCTCGAGACCCTGGTGCGGGAGCGGGGGCTGCAGGTCCGGCCGGCCGTCTACCACTTCGACACGGGCGAAGTGGAGTGGCTCCCGACCGACTGACGGGCGACGGTTCGGCACCGGACGGGAATCCGGGCGTCCCGGGAGTCCTGGCGTCGCGACAAGAGCGGCGGGCCGCACGCTCGCCCGGTCGGGGAGACGTGGAAGGCCGGCTGCGGAGGGATTAGGCCGCCGCCGATCCGGGAGTCAGGATGTCCAGCCCAGTCCCTACCGACGCGCCGGCAGCCCACGGCCTGCCCCAGCTCACCGACGAACAGATCCGCACCTGGACCTTGGAACAGAAGGACCGATGGTGGCTGGAGAACGTCTACAAGGGCGACATGCCCCAGCTCACCGTGCGCTCGGCGATCACCGGGATGGTCCTCGGCGGGGTGCTGTCGCTGACCAACCTCTACGTCGGGGTCAAGACCGGCTGGACCCTCGGGGTGGGGATCACCTCGGTGATCCTGGCCTACGCCCTGTTCAAGGTGCTGAGCCGCATGGGGCTGGGCCGGGAGTTCACCCTCCTCGAAAACAACGCCATGCAGTCCATCGCCACCGCCGCCGGCTACATGACCGGCCCGCTGGTCAGCAGCCTGACGGCCTACATGCTCGTCACCAACCGAGTGATCCCGCTGCCGGTGACCATCGCCTGGATGGTCTGCCTGTCCATCCTCGGCGTGCTGTTCGCCTTCCCGCTCAAGAAGCGGTTCATCAATGACGAGCAGCTTCCCTTCCCCGAGGGACGCGCCGCCGGTGTCGTCATGGACGCCCTGCACCGCGGCGATGCCAGCGAGGGCGTGTTCAAGGCCAAGCTGCTGGCGGTGACCGCGGCCATCTCGGGCTTGATCACCCTGCTCAAGAGCGAGGCCATCACCCACAAGCTGCACGTCGGCTTCCTGCAGATCCCCGAGTACCTCGACGGCTGGATCTACCGGTTCACCAACCCGAAGATCATGGGGACCTCGCTCAAGGACCTGACGGTCCGGCCGGATACCGACATCGTGATGATCGCCGCCGGTGGGCTCATGGGGATCCACACCGGCGTGTCGATCCTGGCGGGGGCCTGCATCAACTACTTCATCCTCGCCCCGTGGATGATCCAGCGCGGCGACATCACCGGCCACGTCGTGGATGGGGTGACCCACTACACCTTCAAGGACATCACCATGTGGTCCCTGTGGGGCGGCGTGGCGATGATGACCACCGCGTCGCTGTTCAGCTTCTTCTCCAAGCCCCAGGTGCTCATCAGCGCATTCCAGGGGCTGCTGCAGAAGGGGCGCGGCGGCGGAAGCCGGGACGTGCTCGCCGACATCGAGCTGCCGCTCAAGGTGTTCGCCATCGGGATCCCGATCTTTGGCGGGCTGACGGTGGCCATGGCCCACATCTTCTTCGACGTCCACATCTGGATGGGACTGCTGGCGATCCCACTGGTCTTCGTGTTCACGCTGATCGCGGTGAACTCCACCGGGCTGACCTCGATCACCCCGACCGGCGCCCTCGGCAAGCTCACCCAGCTCACCTACGGGATCATCGCCCCCGGCAACATCACGACCAACCTGATGACCGCCGGCATCACCGGCGAGGTGGCCGGCAACGCCGCCAACCTGCTCATGGACATCAAGCCCGGCTACATGCTCGGCGGCAAGCCCCGCCACCAGGCCGTCGGCCACGTGCTGGGCATCCTCGCCGGCTCCCTGGTCGCCGTCCCCGTCTTCTACCTGGCCTTCCTCCGGGGCGATCCCCAGGGCCTCGTCACTCCCGAGCAGCCCTTCCCCGGCGCCATCGTCTGGAAGGCCGTCGCCGAGGTGCTGACCAGCGGGCTGTCCAACCTCGAACCCTCCGCCCAGGTCGCCGCCGGCATCGGTGCCCTGGCCGGCATCGTGCTGGAAGCCATCAAGGTCGCCACCAAGGGCAGGTTCTGGCTGTCCGCCGTCGGCATGGGCCTGGCCTTCGTGATCCCGTGGAGCACCTGCTGGGCCATGTTCCTGGGAAGCCTGATCTTCTGGCTGGCCGAGCGCAACCTGAAGGATGACCTCGGCCTGGCCCGGCGCGTGCTGGTGGACAACCTGGAGCCCACCTGCGCCGGCTTCATCGCCGGCGGAGCGCTCATGGGCATCGCGGTGATCATCCTCGAGGTGCTGGTGCTGGGCGGCTGAGCCGGCGGCCGGACCGGAGGGGATGGCCCCTTCCCGGCTCGACCGGTGCCGGGGAGGCGGCCGGGCCGGTCGACAACGGTGTGCGGCGTCCGACGCGGTGGCCGCGTCTACAGGTCGACCCGGCCCTCGAAACCGAGGGTGACGGTCTGTTCCAGCTCCACCCCACCGTCGGTGTCGATGGCCACCTTGACCTTGAATGGCTGCAGCGAGCCGTCGCGGATCACGATGTCCTGGATGTCCTGGAGGAGGGTCGTGCCGGCGACCACCTGGGGCACGTCGAGCTGGTTCTCCAGCAGCTTCTCGGGCATCGAGATCTGCGGGGTCGCCGGGTAGTCGCCGGGATCCGCCGCGACGTAGATCTCGGCGGCGGTGTACCGGGCCTCGGTGCTCGGCCCGACGTCGGTGAGCAGGTACTCGAGGAACTGCAGGTTGAAGCCGCTGGTGTCGGCGTGCTGGACGGCGGTCTGCACCGCCGGCCAGTCGGCCGGATCGACCGTGACCTCGTCTTCGAAGCGCGCCGTCGCCAGGTCGCTGACGACCGAGAAGTCCAGGGAGATCTCACCGCTCTGGACGGGGAGTTCCGCGCAGCCGGCGGTGAAGACGAGGAGGAGGGGAAGGGAGCGCACAGGTCACCGGGGGAGAGGGTTGGGGGAACCGGGAGGATCCCACCGCGACGCGGGCGACCGTCCCGACCCGGCCCCCAGG
>RFKJ01000508.1 GCA_003694325.1 Deltaproteobacteria bacterium | reverse complement strand
CCCACGCCCCGCCCCCCTGACTCGGAGCCCGCCATGGACGACGTCCAGTACGCCCACCTTCCACGCCCCTCGTGGTCGGTGGAGCACCGATACGGCCCCCGGGTCCACCTGTTGTCGGCCCCCTACCCCATGTCGCTGCTGGCCCGGCTCTGTTCGCCCGACGTCCACCAGCCCGAGATCAACCGACTCATCGTGCGGCTGTACGAGTGGATGCTGGGGGAGGTCTGCAGCCGGGTGCTGCCCACCACGGTCGCCACGGTCCCGACCCGCATGGGGGCCAGCGAGCCGCGCGGGGTCTATCGCGGACAGGTCGTCGCGCGGCGCCAGCCGGTGGTGGTGGTGGACATCGCCCGGGCCGGGATGCTGCCGGCGCTGACGGTGTACGACCGGCTGCACGACATCATCGAGGCCGACTGCCTCCGACAGGACCACGTCCTGGCCAGCCGCCGGACCGATGCCGAGGGTCGGGTCGTCGGACTCGACGTCGCCGACAGCAAGATCGGGGGCCCGGTCTCCGGCGCGATGGTGATGCTGCCCGACCCGATGGCCGCGACCGGCACCAGCATCGACACGGTGCTGCAGACCTACGCCGCCCTCGAAGGCGGTCCGCCCGCCCGGGTGGTGTGCATGCACCTCATCGCGACTCCCGAGTACCTGATGCGGATGGCCGCCCGGCACCCGGACACCGACATCTTCGCGATCCGCCTGGACCGGGGGTTGTCGGCCGGCGATGTGCTGCGGACCGTCCCCGGCGAGCGGTGGCCCGAGGAGGTCGGCCTCAACGGCGTCCACTACATCGTGCCGGGTGCCGGGGGGGTGGGAGAGCTGCTCAACAACGCCTGGGTGTAGGCAGCCCCGCGCCATCGGCGCTCGTCACCGGATCGTCCCGCTCCCGCCGACATCGCCGCCGATTCGCGCGTTAGCTCGGGGCCACCCGAAAGGAGTGGTCATGTCCGATCAGCCGCACCCGCAAGACCGGACCCGGGTATTGATTCCGGCAGAGCGCATCCAGGCCCGCATCGTCGAGCTGGCGCGCGAGATCCGCGCCGACCTCGGGGATGGCCCGCTGACCTGCATCGGCGTGCTCAAGGGGAGCTTCATCTTCATGGCGGACCTGGTGCGGGCCCTGGACGGCCCGGTCCGCTGCGAGTTTCTGGGCGTGTCGAGCTACCACGGCGGAACCCGGTCCACGGGCGTGGTGCGCATCACCGAGGATCTCAGCCACCCCATCGAGGGCCACCACTGCCTGCTGGTCGAGGACATCGTCGACACCGGGCTGACCCTCGACTACCTGCGGCACTTCCTCGAGGGGCGCAAGCCCGCCTCGGTCCACACGGTCTGCCTGCTCGACAAGCCGGGGCGCCGTGAGGTCGAGGTGGCGCCGGACTACGTCGGGTTCACCATCCCCGACGAGTTCGTGGTCGGCTACGGACTCGACCTGGGCGAGTTCTACCGCAACCTGCCCTACATCGCCGTCTACTCGCCCTGATCGCCGCTGGACCTGCGGCGACGGCGGCGGCGGCGGCGGCGAGGCTTGTCGTCGGATGCGCGCTGGTTGGCCGCCCGCACCAGCTCGATGATCGCGTCGCCGTAGGCGTCGACCTGCCACCGCCGGATTCCGGGCACCGTGCGCAGCGTCTCGATGTCCGTGGGGGCGACGGTGGCGATGTCCTTGAGGAGCTGGTTGTTGGCCACCACGACCGGCGCCACCCCCTCGCGCTCCACGAGGTCGTTTCGCCAGGCCTTGAGCAGCCCCAGCAGGTGGTCGTCGGCTCGGGCCTGCGTCCGCCCGCCCCGGGACGGTGACCGCGGCGGCGACGGGATCGGGCGTTCGTCGGCGAGGCCGGCCAGGACCGCCTCGACCAGGGCCTTGCCGTGCCGCCGATAGGCCGAGGAACGCTCGCGGACCACCCCGGCGAGTGCGTCGAGATCGCGGGGCCGGGCCCGGGCGATGTCGATCAGGGTGTGCCCGGGAAGGACCTTGAACGCCGGCCGATCCATGCGGCGGGCCTGCTCGTCGCGGTACTCCCACAGCGCCCGCAGCACCCGCTTGCCTTCGTCGTCCAGCGTGGAGGCCTGCTTGACCCGGAGGAAGTCGCTGGCGTGGGCCGTTCGTCCGCTCCACTCGCGGGTCTGCAGCACGGCACACTCTTCGAGCACCGCATCCAGCCAGCCCGCCCGGGCCAGCTTGTACTCGAGCACCTCGGCGACTGCGAGCAGCCAGTGGGTGTCACCCCGGGCGTAGAGCAGGTGTTCGGGCTCGAGGGGCCGCTGGGACCAGTCGTGTCGCTGGTACTTCTTCTCCAGGCGGATCCCGAAGAAGTGGTCGATGAGGTCCGCCAGCCCGATCTTGGGGAAGGCCAGGAACTGCGCGGCGATCATCGTGTCGAAGATGTTGTTCAACGCGATGTCGTAGTCCCGCTTGAGGCAGACGATGTCGTAGTCGGCCCCGTGGAGCAGCTTGCGGACGCGGCCGTCCTCGAACAGCGCCTTGAGGGGACCCATGTCGGTGATCTGCAGCGGGTCGACGATGTAGTCCCGGTCCAGGTCGGAGATCTGGATCAGGCAGACCTTCTCCTGGTAGTGGTGGAAGGAGTCCGACTCGGTGTCGACCGCGATGGTGTCGCGTTGGGACAGTTCTTCGCAAAGGGACGCCAGGCCGGCGTCGTCCTCGATCATGACCAGGGGGGTGTCACCGAACATGGGCACAACATCGGGGCGAGAGGAGCCACGGGGGGAGCCGTGGCGGAACGGGCAGCGGCGTGCTTCGTCGGCGCCTCCCGGTTTCCGGTCGGAGACGACGGTCGGTTAGGGTGCGGGGCGCTCCACAGCGACGCGGCGTCCACAGGCGACGACGGCGCCACCATCGCCTCCGTCCGCATCCAACCATGGGGCGTCCTAACCCGAGAAGGGGCTTTCATCAATGCAGCCCGCGCCGCCCCCGACCCCCGACCGCGCTGCTCCGGATCCCGCCGAGTTCGACGAAGCGACCCGATCTCCGGGCCCGATGGTGGTCGCGCTGGGGGGAAATGCACTCATCCGCCCCGGCGAGGCCGGCACTCCGGCGCAGCAGTACCAGCGCGTCGCCGAGGTGGCCGAGGTGCTGGTGGCGCTGACCGGGCCGGCGGGACTGGTGGTCACCCATGGCAACGGCCCCCAGGTCGGGGTCCACCTGCTCCGCTCCGAGCTGCTCAAGCAGCAGGTCCCTCCCACGACGCTGGAGCTGGCCGTCGCGGCGACCCAGGCCGAGATCGGGCTGATGATCGTCCAGGCGATGTCCAATGCCCAGCGAGACGCCCCCGCGCCGCGCCCCGTCGTGGCGGTC
Source organism: Deltaproteobacteria bacterium (assembly GCA_003694325.1). Taxonomy (GTDB): domain Bacteria; phylum Myxococcota_A; class UBA796; order UBA796; family UBA2385; genus J125. Next base: position 11,094 of record RFKJ01000508.1, on the reverse strand, counting down.
GTGACCCGGGTGCTGGTGTCGGCGTCCGACCCGGCCTTCCAGGAACCGACCAAGTTCGTGGGGGGCTTCATGGACGCCGAGACCGCGCAGATCCAGGCCGCCGAGCTGGGCTGGCAGGTTCGGCGGGACGGCGACCGGGGGTGGCGGCGGGTCGTCCCCTCCCCCGCGCCCCAGCGGGTCCTGGAGGTCGAACAGGTCGCCGCGCTCTGCCGCCAGGGCAACATCGTGGTGGCCTGCGGGGGCGGCGGCGTGCCGGTGGTGGAAGCCCACGGGCGCCTCGTCGGGGTCGAGGCGGTGGTGGACAAGGACCGGGCATCGGCGGTGCTCGCCCGCGCCCTGGGCGCGTCGCGGATGATCATCCTGACCGCCGTCGACGCCGTCCAGCGGGATTACGGCACCAGCCGGGCGACGCCCATCCACCGGATCCACGCCGATGCGCTGCGGCGGCTGTGGGAGGCGGGGCAGTTCCCGGCCGGCTCCATGGGGCCGAAGATCGAGGCCGCGTTGTCGTTCCTCGACGGCGGGGGGGGCTCGGTCCTCATCACCTCCCCCGAGCACCTGCCCCGCGCCCTGGCCGGCGAGGGAGGGACCCTCGTCCTCCCCTGAGGGGATCCTGCCCCGCCCTCGCCCGGCCCGCCTCCGGGGCCCGGGAGCGGTCGGGTCCGTCCTCCTCGCTCTCGCCGGGCCGGCCGGTTTCGTGGGCCTCGCGGCGTGGATGCTGCGCGCCAGCCTGTCGTCGGGGCACTTCCCGGGTGGGGCCAACAGCGAGGGCTGGGGCCGCCTGTTCGTCAACGCCCAGGTGGCGCGCTGGCTGCGGGGCGAGGCTCCGGTCGGATTCGCCGACCTGCTGGCGTGGCCCACGGGCATGTCCTTCTGGCCCACCGACCCCCTCACCCAGCTCGTCCAGCTCGCGGCTACCGCCATCGTGGGCGACCTGGCCGGGCTCACCGTCACGACCCTGGCGTGGTTGTCCCTGGCCGGGGTGGGGCCCTACCTGCTGGCCCGGACGGCGGGGGCCAGCCGGGGCGGCGCGTTCCTGGCCGGTCTCGTCGTGCAGCTCTCCCCCTTCCTGGCGCGCCACGCCTCCGATCTCGTCCTCGAGGTGCTGGCCCTGGGGCCGCTGGCCCTGGCGGTGGCGGCGATCCTCCGGCACGTCACCGGCCCGCGCCCCCGGCCGGGGCTGGTCTTCGGCGCCATCCTCGGGGTGGCCCTCACCAGCCCCTACTACGCCGTCTACCTGGCGTTGTGCTGCGCGGTCGCCGCCGCCCTGCGCCCGTCGGCCTGGCGTCGGTTCGTCGGCCTCGCCCTGACCGGCGCCCTGGCCTGCGGCCTCGCCCTGGCGCCCCTCCTCGCCACCGAGTCGGGTGACCAGGGGCGCCTCGGCGGCGCTTTCTCCCGCCGGGGCTTCGAGATGGCCCCGACCGCGCTGGTGGCGGGGGATGGCCGGCCGGTGCGCCGAGACCGCCATCCGGCCCGGGCCGACCAGCCGGCCCCGCCGGCCCGCCCCGACCGGCGCCCGGCGCGCCCGCCGCCCTGGCAGCCCGTCGTGCATCGCCTCCCCGGAGGCGGCGTCGTCCTGCTGTCCCTCATCCTCGGACTGTTCAGCCGACGGTCCCGTCCCTGGTCCCTGGCTGGCCTCCTCCTGCTGCTGGCCGGCCCGGAACCGTGGGCCTCGGGGGCGGCCCTGGGTCTGCCGGTGCGCCGCTTCGCCGGTCCGGTGGCGTGGGTGCTGCGGCACGTTCCCCTCCTGGACACGCTCGGCAATCCCGGCCGGATCACCGGGCTGGCCGTGCTCGCCGGGGGAGTGGCCGCCGGTCGGCTCGCCACGGGCCGGCGGTGGCTGCTCCCGCTCCTCGCCCCGCTCGCCCTGGCCGAGCTGTCGCTGCACCGTCCGGGGCTGGCGCTGCCGGCCACCGCGGCGCGGACCCCGCCGGCCGTGCTGGCCGCGCTGCGGGGACCGACGGTGGTGTTCCCCAGCGGCGACCCGCCGGTCTGGAACCCCGACGTCGCTCCCAAGGAGGTGCTGTTCATCGCCGGCCGGGCCGGGGTGCCGGTGGCCTACGACTACGGGCGGCTGCGGACTCCGGCCGACCTGCCGGTCCAGGCGCGGCTCGCCGGGATCTCGGGGTGCCCCATCGGGGTCGTGGCCCGCAGGACGGCCCCTCCCCTCCCCGACTCCGCCACCGCCTGGGGGGCGCTGCCCTTCGACAGCCTGCTGGTGCTCGAGGATCGCCTCGACCACGCCGAGCTGGTGCGCCTGCGGCGGTGGCTCGACGCCCACGCTCGCCTCCGTGTCCGCGGCGGGGGCTGGAGCGCATGGGACTGGCCGGACCGGTTCACCGACGCCGAGCCCCCTCCACCCGAGCCAGCCACTCCGCCAGGCGCGCGGCGAGCGCCCGGGGGTGACTGAGCATCGCCCGGTGGCCGCCCGGTACGCCCGCGACCACCGCCCCGGGCAGGCAGGCCCGCGCCTGGTCGAGGGTCCACGGCGCCTCCCGGTCCTGCCGGCCGCGCAGCCAGAGGGTGGGCACGGAGAGCGGGTCGGCGCGGTTCCACCGGCACACGGCGCGCAGCCGTGCCGGCCAGACCCACCCGGGAGGCAGGGCGGCGACGATGGCGGCGCGGTCGGCGGGGGGGATGGCCTCCTGGCAGAGCACCCGCTGCAGGTGTCCTGCCCACAGGCGCCGGCTGGCGGGATCGGGGATCGCCGCCAGCGCCGCGGCGGCGAGGTGCACCCGGCGCGGCCGGTACCGGGGTGCGGGGAGCGCGCCCAGGGTGGTCAACGACAGCACCCGCCCGGGCTCCCGGGCGGCGATCCGGCGGGCGACGAGCCCGCCGAGGCTGGCCCCGAACAGGTGGACGGGTTCCGGTCCCAGGGTGGCGATCACCGCCCGGGCCAACCGGTCGACGGTGCAGGGATGGTCCCGGCGAAGGGTCGGCAGGGCCTGCACCCGGGTCGGCCGGGGGGACAACGCCTCGCCGAGGCGGTGCATCACCTGCGGCACCCCCTCCAGCCCGGGCAGGAGCAGGACGGGCGCGCCGTCCCGGGCCGCCGGTGTGGGGGAGCCGGCGGCCGGCGGGACGTTCACGCCCCGGTCACCAGGGCGATCAGCAGGTCGGCCAGCGGGGCGGCGGCCTGTCCGACGACGCGGGTGACGTCGGCGTGGTCGGCCACCTCGTCGGTCAGGCCGCTGCCGTAGTTGCTCACCACCGAGAAGGCGACGACCTCGAGGCCGGCGTGGGCCGCGGCGATGACCTCGGGCACGGTGCTCATGCCGACCACGTCGGCCCCGAGTACCCGCAGCATCCGGATCTCGGCCGGCGTCTCGTAGGACGGGCCGCGCATGCAGGCGTAGACGCCGCGCTGCAGGGGGATCCCCATGCGTTCGGCCAGCGCGTCCACCCGCGCGCCCAGGGCGGGGGTGTAGGCCCGGCTGAGGTCGGGGAAGCGGGGCCCCAGGTCGTCGCGATTGGGCCCCACCAGCGGGTTCCCTCCCCCGGTCATGTCGATGTGGTCGGTCATCCGCATGAGGGTCCCGGGCGGCCAGTCCATGCGCAGGCTGCCGGCGGCGTTGGTCAGCACCAGGCGACGCACCCCCCAGCCCGCCAGGGCGCGAACGTAGGCGACCACATCGGCGGGGGCGTGACCCTCGTAGAGATGGACCCGGCCGGAGACGACCGCCACGGGGACGCCGTCCAGCCGGCCCTGGACGAAGCGGCCGGCGTGTCCGGCCACGGCGGGTTGGGGCAGGCCCAGCTCGGCGTGGCTGACGTGCCGGGTTCCGGTGAGGCGATCGGTCAACGAGCCGAACCCGCTGCCCAGGACCATCGCCCACTCCGGGGCCGGTCCCAGTGTTTCGGCGAGGCGGGTGGCTGCATGCCGGTCGCGGTGCTGCGGCGAGGAGGAGGCGGACAGGGTGGACTCCGGGGATGGGGGCGATGGCACCATGATGGCCCGCGCCGGCTGGCCGACGGGGAACCGACGAGCCACCATAGCCGCCTGGGGCCCCGACGGGCACGCCGGCGACCCCGGTGGGCGTGGCCTCGGCCGCCCGGTACCTCCCCACCCGGTTCCCCGGCACATTAGGATGCCGCCGTGCGCCCCGTCGTCGTCACCGCCGGCGCCACCCGGAACCCGGTGGACGCCATCCGCTACCTGTCGGCCCACTCCTCGGGGCGGACCGGGGGGCTGGTGGCGGCGGCCCTGGCGGCGGACGGGGCGGATGTCACCATGCTGGCCAGCCCCGAAGCCTGGCTGCGCCTGCAGGCCGAGCGGCCCGCCGACGCGGCGCGGGTGGCCTGCATCGAGTACGGATCGACCGACGACCTCCTCCAGAAGCTGAGGGCCTGGGTCCAGGCCCACCCCGGCGGGCTGGTGGTCCACGCCGCGGCGGTGGGCGACTACGCCGTCGCCGACCGGTCCGCGGGCAAGCTGCCATCGGGACGGGCCGAACTCGTCCTGCGCCTGCGCCCGACCCCCAAGATCATCGACCTGGTGCGTGACTGGGACCCGACCGTCCACCTCGTCAGCTTCAAGGCGGCCCCGCCGGGCACCGATGCCCCCGAGCTGGAGCGCATCGCCCGGGCCCAGCTCGCCCGCACCGGCAGTCGGCTCGTCTTCGCCAACGTCATCGGCAACCTCCAGGGTCTCGTGCTGCTGGTCGACCGGGACGGCACGACCACCCACACCGACCGGGGGGCCGCCCTCGAAGACCTGTTCGAGCGTCTCCGGGACGCCGTCGGACGGGTGCACTGAGCCGGCGGCACCCTCCGGGCGGACGGGGCCGCCGCGTGATTCCGGCCGGGCGCGCCCCGTCCCGAGACACGCAAGACCGCCCGTCCGTGGCCGGAGGGGCGGCGCGGGGCCCGGGCGCGTCATGGCGGCCCGGCGGGTTGCAGGGGAGGGAGGGGCCCTCCCCCGCTGGAGGGTCAGGGACGGGTCACAGCACGAAGCCGTTGGCCTCGAGGTAGGCGATGACCTCGTTGGCGCAGGCATCGACCGTCTTGCCGTCGGTCTTCAGCACGATCTCGGGGTTCTCCGGCGCTTCGTAGGGTGCGCTGATCCCGGTGAAGTTGGGGATGATGCCGGCGCGCGCCTTCTGGTAGAGGCCCTTGGGGTCGCGGCTCTCGCAGACCTCCAGCGGGGTGTCGACGAAGACCTCGATGAACCGGCCTTCGGGGAGGATCTCGCGCACCCGGTCCCGGTCCTTGCGGTACGGGCTGATGAACGAGGTCAGCGTCACGGCGCAGGCGTCGGCGAACAGCTTGGCGACCTCGCCGATGCGGCGGATGTTCTCGGTCCGGTCCTCGGGCGAGAAGCCGAGGTCCTTGTTGAGCCCGTGGCGGATGTTGTCGCCGTCGAGCACGTAGGTGAACTTGCCGCGCTCCAGCAGGAGCTGCTCCACGCGGTAGGCGATGGTCGACTTGCCCGAGCCGGACAGGCCGGTCAGCCACACCACGCAGCCGCGGGCGTTGAGGGCGGCTTCGCGCTCCTCTCGCTCCACGTTGGTGCCGTGCCAGGTGATGTTCTTGCTCTTGGGTTCGCTCATTCCGACTCCAGGGGGTGAGGGCGGGACAGGCGCGGCCCGTATCGGATCCGCCCATCCCCTGCCAAGTGGCCCGTCAGGTGCTGGCGGCGACCTGCTCGCCGACCACCAGCCCCACGGCCATGGTCGTCACCTGGGGGTTCACGCCCAGGGAGGTGGGGAACACGCTGGCGTCGGCGACGTACAGGTTGCGCCAGCCCCAGACCCGCCCGTCGGGGTCGATGGTGCTGTGCTCGGGGTCGGCGCCCATGCGGCAGGAGCCCATGGGGTGACTGGCGTACAGGTAGATGCGCCGGGCGGGCGCATCCAGCGAGATCACCGCGTCGACATCGCCTTCGTCGCGAATGGGGCGCGCCCCGACGATGCCGGCGTAGACCTCGACGGCCCCGGCGGCCAGGAACACCCGGGCGCACTGGCGCATCCCGGCCAGCAGGCGCCGGCGATCGCCGTGTCCGAGGAAGTAGGTCATGCCGGCCAGGCTCACCCCGCCTCGGCTGTCCTCGTCGTGGACCAGCGGCCCGGCCATGGCCATGTGCCGCAGGTCGGCGATGGCGGCGAGGAGGCTGTCGCCGAGGCTGTAGGGCATGCCGGCGTAGGTCTGGTCCGGCGAGGCGGTGTAGGTCTGCAGCAGGTAGCCCTCCTGCCAGTGATCGACGTAGTAGCCCTGGGTCACCCCGTGCCACGGACGGATCTCCTGCTGGAACCGGGCCAGCATCCCGGTGGCCGGGTGCAGGTACAGCCAGGCGCCACACCGCTCCGGGTCGGCGAGCCCGTTGGCCAGCAGCAGCTTGGGAGTCCCGACGGGACCGGCGCTCAGCAGGAAGGCCCGGGCGCGGACCTCGAAGCGCCCCTTGGGCTTCAGGTCGGCCGGGTCGACGAGGGCGCCGGCCACCGCCACCACCCGGTCGCCCTCGGTGGTGATCTCGGCCACCCGGCAGTCCCCGTGGACCCGGCAGCGTCCCGTCTGCCGGGCCTCGACCAGGAAGGTGCGATCGACGCTGGCCTTGCCCCCCACCGGGCAGCCCAGGTAGCACACGCCGCAGCCCACGCAGGCCGGTGCCGAGCGGGGCATCCAGTGTCCCGCCAGCCCGAGGCGGTCGGCGCCCGACTTGAAGATCAGGTTGTTGTTCCGCTGGAAGACCACCGGGTTGACCACCACGCGCAGGGTCTCCCACACCCGGTCGAGGAAGGCGGGGAACCGGTCGGGTCCCAGGCGGTGGCAGCCGTGCTCGTTGGCCCACTGCCGCATGACCGGCTCAGGGGTGCGGAAGCAGATGGCCGAGTTGATGAGGGTGCTGCCGCCCACCCCGCGACCGCCGGGCACGGGGATGACGGCGTTGCCCACCGCGCTGCGAGCGCCCTGCTCGGCGTAGATGTGGCGGTAGGCCCAGGCGGCGTCCTGCTGGAACTGCTGGGGGTACCAGTGGCTGCCCTCCTCGACCACGACGACGTCGAGCCCACGCTCCGCCAGGGCCAGGGCGGCCGCCGCGCCACCGGCCCCCGCCCCGACGATGCACACGTCGGCCTGCCAGGTCTCGTCCGGTCGGTAGTCGGCAAAGCCGAGGCGTCCACCGGGCTCGCCCGGCGGGTCGGATCGGGGTGGGGTCATGGCAGCTCGATCAGCGGCGGGGGGTCGGCGGCGGGGTCGAGGCACTCGGCGCGGTAGCCGATGGCGGCCTTGACCTCGGGACGACGGAAGAAGGCGGTGCCCAGGATGAGCTTGACGGAGTCGCTGGCGAGGCGGCGCGGCAGGGGGTCGTCGCCCGCCCAGATCGCCACCACCTCGGCGGCTTCGTCGGGGGGCAGCTCGTGGAAGTGGCGCCCCCGGGAGATCAGCGTGCCGAGCTGGATCGCCCGCAGGACGTAGCGGAAGGGAGGCACGGTGTGGGGCGGAAAAGTCTCCGCCAGGAGGAGGTCGACCCCCGGGGCGGTGCCGCCGTCTCCCCCGTGGACCGGGAAGATGCCGGGCGGAAACAGCACCCGGGCCAGCGCCTCGACGACCTGCACCTCCCGGGGCGAGAGGACCCGGTACCCGGGGGCCGGCCTCCCCAGGTGGACGATCCCCACCCCGGCGCCGGCGACGGCGGCGGCCGCTCCGGCGATGAGCAGGGCGCGACGGCTGACCAGGGCGTGGACGATGGCAGGCACGGTCTACCGGGAGGGGGCGGCGCGACGGCGGCGCCGCGGCGCCCGCCAGGGTAGCAGCCCGATGCGCCGTCGGCAGCGACCGGACGGGCGCTGGTGTACAACCACCACGTCCCATCCCGACCCTGTCCGGCAGCGGAGGGTCCATCCCTCTCCTGCGACTCCTCCCCTCCCCCCCCAACCGACAGACCCGGAGCAATCATGGCCTACGTGCACGGTGGCCGCCTCGTGGCCGCCGCCCTCGCCCGGGAGGGCGTCAGCCACCTGTTCACCCTCTGCGGGGGGCACATCCAGCACATCTACGACGGCTGCCTCGATTACGGCATCCGGGTCGTCGACGTGCGCCACGAGCAGACGGCGGGACACGCCGCCGAGGGCTGGGCTCGCGCCACCGGCGAGGTCGGCGTGTGCGCGGTGACCGCCGGCCCCGGGGTCACCGACACCGTGACGGCCATCGCCAACGCCTGGCGGGGGGGCACGCCGATGATCTGTTTCGGGGGGCAGGGGCCCAACTTCCTGCGCGAGATGGGCAGCCTGCAGGAGATGGACCACGTCTCCCTGGTCCGGTCGATCACCAAGTGGGCGGCGACCGTCCCGGAGACCAGCCGGATCCCCGACTACGTGGCCATGGCCTTTCGCAAGGCGACCACCGGGGTGCCGGGGCCGGTCTTCCTGGAGCTGCCGCTGGACGTGTTGATGAACATGGTCGAGGAGGGCTCGGTGTCGCGGCCGGAGGGCTACCGCACCCGGTTCGTTCCCGGCCCCGACCCGGCCGCCATCGACGCCGCCGTGGCCCTGCTGGCCAAGGCCGAGCGGCCCGTCGCCGTGGTCGGCACCCAGTGGTTCTTCTCGCCCTACCGGGACGCCCTGCACGACTTCCTGGCCGCCTACGACCTGCCCTGCTTCCTCAACGGCGGCGCCCGCGGAGCCCTGCGGCCCGACGACCCCCGCTTCTTCCGGCTGTGCCGCAGCAAGGCGCTCGCCGCCGCCGACGTGATCGCCATCTTCGGCACGCCCTGGGACTTCCGCCTGCAATACGGCCAGGGCTGTCCCGACGCCCGGGTGATCCAGGTCGATCTCGACCCGACCGTCATCGGGCACAACCGGGCGGTGGACGTCGGTCTCCCGTCCGATCCGGGGGCGGTGATGGCTGCGCTGGCGGCCGCGGGGGGGCGCGCCGACGACGGGTGGCTGGCGCAGGTCCGAACGATGGAGCAGTCCCGCTACGAGCGGATGCTCCCCGAGATGCACGACGACAGCAGCCCGGTCAAGCCGCTGCGGTTCAGCGCGGAGCTGGCCCGGGCGCTGCCCGAGGACGTCACCGTGGTCTGCGACGGCGGCGACATCGTCGGCACGGCCGCCAAGCTGGTCGACGTCTACCACCCCGGCCACTGGATGGACCCCGGGCCGCTGGGCACCCTCGGCGTCGGTCCGGGCTTTTCCATGGCCGCCCGGCTCGCCCGGCCCGACAGCCCGGTCTGCATCATCTACGGCGACGGCAGCTTCGGCCTGCACGCCATGGAATTCGAGGCCATGGTCCGGCAGGGGATCCCCGTGGTCGGGGTCATGGGCAACGATGCCGCCTGGCAGCAGATCCGCCGCGGACAGGTGGAGATCTTCTCCCCCGAGCGGGCCGTCGCGACCCGGCTGGACTTCACCCGCTACGACCGGGTGGTCGAGGCGCTGGGAGGCCACGGCGAGTACGTCGAGCGCCCCGAGGACATGGCCGGCGCCATCGAGCGGGCCTTCGCCAGCGGCCGGCCGGCCCTGGTCAACGTCAAGCTCGGCACCAGCGACTTCCGCAAGGGGGCGATCAGCGTCTGAGCCCCCGGCCCCGGGGTTGCGGCCCGGTCGCCCCCGGCCACCGCGCCTCCGGAGTGTGGCCGGGGAGGAGGGGCTCGCCGTGCCCGGCGGGGGGATTAGGGTAGGCGGGAACCCGGGACCCCCGAGGTCTCGAGGTCGTCCCCGTCGTCCTCCGGCGACCCCCATCGTCCCTGTTGCCTGCCTGGAGCCTGCATGGCCTTCTCCGACGTCGCGCGTCCCCTCGAACACGCCAGCGCCACCGATCGCGTCGAGTACCTCAAGCGGGTGCTGGTGCTGACCGCCGGCGGGCTCGCGATCAGCGGCGCCACCGGCATGATCACGGCGGCCCTCCTCTACGTCGGCGGCAGCCTCGCGCCGCAGATCGTCTTCAACCAACTCGTCCAGCTCGTCGTGATCCTCGGCTCCTTCGCCATCGCGCAGTACGTGGCGCCCCGGCTGGTGTTCAGCGGAGACAGCCGCCGCAGGTACGTCGGCTTCGGCCTGGCCACGGTGTTCCAGGGCGTCGCCATGGGCTACCTGCTGCTGACGGCGGTCCTGATGACGCTCGGGGACGTCCCCTGGCTCATCGGCACCGCGGTGGGGCTGACCGCCGCCACCGGGATCGGCATGGCCGCCTACGTCTGGACCTCTCCCCGGGAATTCAGCTTCATCGGCGCCGGGCTGGCGGCGATGTCCATCCCGATGTTGATCCTGATGGGCGTGAGCTTCGCCTTCCCCGGGTTGTTCGGCGGCACCCTGGGGCTCGTCCTCAGCGCGGTGTTCGTGGTGGTGAGCGCCGCCGGGCTGCTCTACCAGGTCAACCAGGTCGTCCACCGGCTGCGCACCGACATGCACGTCGAGGGCGCCTACATGATCACCATGGGGCTGCTGGTGCTCTTCTGGAACATCCTGGTCCTGCTCATGCGCCTGTCGCGCCGCTGAGGACCCCCATGGCCGCGCCCTCCACCGCCACGCCGCGGATCCCCGACCCCGACGCCATCGCCGACGCCCACCACATCGTGGGCCGGCGCGCCGAACTGCGCGCGGTGCTCGCCTGCCTCGCCGCCCACCGCAACGTCCTGCTGGAGGGGCCGGTCGGCGTCGGCAAGACCGCCATCGCCCGGGCGGTGGCCGAGGGGCTGGGACGGGGCTGGGTCCGGGTCGACGGCGACGGCCGGTACACCGAGGCCAAGCTGGTGGGTCACTTCGACCCGCCGGGGGTGCTGGAGCGGGGCTACCACCCCGACCTGTTCGTGCCCGGCCCGCTGGTGGCGGCGATGCAGCAGGGGGCGGTGCTGTTCATCAACGAGCTGAACCGGATGCCGGAAGGGGTCCAGAACGTGCTCCTGCCGGCCCTGGACGAGGGGGTCGTGATGGTCCCCCACCTCGGGCCGGTCCACGCCAGGCCCGGCTTCTCGGTGGTGGCCACCCAGAACCCCAAGGAATTCGTCGCCACCGGCCACCTCTCCGAGGCGCTCCTCGACCGGTTCGAGCTGGTGGTGCTGGACTACCAGGACGCCGACGAGGAGCGGGCCATCGTGCGAGCCGAGGCCCGCTGTGCCCCGTCGGAGGCGGTCATCGAGCAGGCGGTGGCCCTGGT
>RFKJ01000507.1 GCA_003694325.1 Deltaproteobacteria bacterium | reverse complement strand
TCTGGGGGCTGGCCAGCCTCGGCCCGGTCCGCGTGGAGGGCGAGTTCGCCGCCGTGCTGGGCTCGGGCGACCTCGACACCGGCGCCAACGACGTCAGCATCAGCGCCTTCGGGGCCATGCTGGACGCCGAGGTGAACGCCGACAAGCTCATCTTCGGGCTTGGGGCGGGGCTGGCGACCGGGGATCGGGCCACCGACGACAAGGCCCTGCACACCTTCTCCTTCGACCCCGACTTCGACGTCGCCCTGCTCATGTTCGAGCAGCCCATGCCCCTGCTCGGGGCCTCGGTGAACAACGACAACAACGCCGGCCTGAACACCGGCGCCGTCCGCACCGCCAACGGGGTGTCCAACGCCGTCTACCTCCGGCCCACCGTCGGCTACCGGCTCCGCGACGACCTGTCGGCGCGCCTGCGCCTGTTCGCGGCCCAGGCGGCCCGCCTGCCGGAAGCCGACAGCGCCGACAAGGGCTACGGCAGCGAGCTGGACCTGCAGGTCGACTACCAACCCTTCGAGCACTTCGGCGTGCAGGGGGTGTTCGGGACCTTCTTCCCCGGCCGCTACTACAAGAACTACGAGGACGACACCCTCGGCGGTGGTTTCGACCGCACCGCCTTCGGCGTCCGGCTGCAGAGCACCGTCTCCTTCTGACCGCCTTGCCGACCACCCCGGAGCTGGCCGTGCCCCCCACCGGCGTCCTCACCGCCCTGGTCACCCCCTTCCGCGGCGATGAAGTCGATCTCGACGCCGCCCGCCGGCTCTGCGAGCGGCAGCTCCTCGCCGGAGTGGCCGGCCTCGTCCCCTGCGGGACCACCGGCGAGACCCCGACCCTGTCGCCGACCGAGTGGGCCGCCGTGGTGTCCACCGCCGTCGACGCCGCCGCCCGGCACCACGCCGAGACCGGCCGCCGGGTCCCGGTCATCGCCGGGGTGGGCTCCAACAGCACCGCCACCACCCTCGCCAACATCCGCGCCGCCGCCGAACTCGGCGTCGACGCCGGCCTCGTGGTCCTCCCCTACTACAACAAGCCCAACCCGCGCGGCCTCGCCGCCCACGTGCAGCGGGTGTGCGCCGCCGGGTTGCCGGTGGTGCTGTACCACGTGCCCGGGCGCACCGGGCAGCGGCTGCCCTGCCCCCAGCTCGCCGAGTTGTGCGCCACCCCGGGCGTCGTCGCGGTCAAGGAGGCCACCGGCGACGTCGCCTACGGCCTGGAGCTGCTGGAGTCCCTCGACCGGGTCGCCGATCCCCGGGTCCACCTGCTGTCCGGCGACGACTTCACCTTCGCGCCGCTGGTGGCCATGGGGGCGCACGGGGTCATCAGCGTGCTCAGCAACGTGGCCCCCCGGCTGACCGTGCGGTGGTGCGACGCCGCCCGCACCGGCGACGTCGCCACGCTGCACGCCCTCCGTCAGCGGCTGCAGCCGGTCGTCCGCTGGCTGTTCTCCGACACCAACCCGGTCCCGGTCAAGGCGGCCATGGCCGCCATGGGTCTGTGCGACGCCGCCGTGCGCCTGCCCCTGGCCGCCGGGTCACCGCCGCCCGCTGGCCTGCTCGACGGACTGGAATAGGGTTCGCCAGAGGGCAAGCCCCCCTGCTCCGGAGCCCGCCATGACCCGACCCCTGACGGAGCGCCGCCCCATCGCCGTGCACGGCGCCACCGGTCGACTCGGGCGGCTCATCGTCCACGAGCTGGGCGAGGACTTCGCCGGTCCCATCGGCCGCGACGGGCTGGTGCCCCCCTGCGAGCTGGTCATCGACGTCAGCTCGGCCGAGGGGACCGCCGCGCTGGTTCCCCGCCTCGACGGCCAGGCGCTCCTCGTCGGGACCACCGGCGACCTGCCGATGGACGCCCTCACCGCCTACGCCGCCCGGGCGCCGGTCGCCATCGTGCCGAATTTCTCGGCCGGGGTCCCGCTGCTCATCGACATCCTCGAACAGCTCGCCCCCCGCCTCCCGCAGGGCTGGTCCATCGAGGTGGTGGAGGCCCACCACGCCCACAAGAGGGACGCGCCCAGCGGCACGGCGAAGCGACTCGTCGCCGCCACCGGCCGCCCCGACGTGCCCTGCCACAGCCTGCGAGCCGGCGACACCATCGGCGAGCACACCGTGTGGCTGGCCGGCCCCGGGGAACGCCTGGAGCTCAAGCACGTCGCCACCCGCCGCGAGGTCTTCGCCATCGGGGCCGTGCGACACGCCCGGTGGCTGTTGGACCAGCCTCCCGGCCTGGTTCGGCCCTGAGGGCCCGCCATGTCCGATCCGGACCGCCAGACCTGGGAGCAGGCCCTCCAGCAGCGCCTGGAGGCCCTGGAAGCGGCCATCGAGGCCCGCCACTGGTCGCGGGTCACCGCGGTGGCCGAGTCGTGCCTCCCCGGGCTGCGGCGGGCCGAGCCCGGGTGGCTGTGGCACCAGGAGTCCGCGCTCCGGCGATGGGCCGCCGCCCGGGTTCGCGCCGCGTGGGAGGAGCACCCGCCCCGTCGGCGGCTCGCGGCGGTGGAGGCCGCATTCCTGGAGGTGCTGGACCTGGTGCCCGACCTGACCCTCGGCGACGTCATCGACCTGGTGCCCGCCCCGCCGCCCCAGCTCTCCACCTTCCTTCCGTCCTGGACCCAGGTGCTCGGCGACTGGGGCGGGCGATGGATGCACCACCAGGCCGCCCGGAGCCGGCTGCTCCGCGAGGGGCTCCGCCTGCACCTGGGAACCGACGGCCTGGCGGCGCGGGCCCGTCGCTCCGACGAGCTGGAGGTCTGGCTGGCCTGGCTCGATGCCCTCCGCGCCGAGGGACGGAAAGAGGAGCTGCTCGCCGCCGCTCGTCGGGGTGCCCGGACCCTGTACCGGCCGCCCGACCGCCTGCAGCTTCGCCTCATCGAGGGCTCGGCCGCTGCCGCCCTCGGACAGGTGGACGCGGCGCACCGCGCCTGGCGGCTGGTCTGGCGGACCCGGCTGTGTACCGCCGGGCTGTGCATGGTGTGGGATGCGGCCGGTGCCCTGGCGCCGGACTTCTTCGCCGAGGAACTCGAATCGGCCTACGCCGAGGAGCGCCCCATCGCCCCCGACCTCCAGGTGCGCATCGAGCTGCTGTGCGGGGACGCCGATCTCCCGCTGGCCCGCCTGCAGGCCGCCGATCGCCGGCGCTGGTGGACGGAGCGCCAGCACCCGGCGACCCAGGTGCTCCCGTTCCTGCTGCGGGTCGGCACCCGCCAGGTCGAGGTCGACGAGGCGCTGCTGGTCGGGCGGATCTGGCGGGCCACCGACCTCGACGGCCGGTGGCGACCCGAGCCGCCGGAACCGGTTCCCCCGGGCTGGTCCCAGCTCATGGACCGGGTGATCGCCACCCACCCCACC
>RFKJ01000506.1 GCA_003694325.1 Deltaproteobacteria bacterium | reverse complement strand
GCCGTCCACTACGGCGCCGATCCCGAGGCCGACAACTAGGCCGGGCACCGGGCGGAGGAGACAGGTCAGGGCTTGGGGATCCGCACCCGGCTGACCATCATCGTCCCCGACACGGCGTACAGCAGCACCAGCGGGTGGAAGGTCGCGCCGAGGAACCGGTGTTCGCCCAGCCACAAGGCCGCGCCCACGTCGTGGCCCCGCCAGGCGACGAACAGCACGAGGACCACCGCGAGGCTGGTCGGAATGGGCGTCCCCTCGAAGTGGCTGACCTTGCCGCTGTCGGTGGTGAGGGCCTCGGCGGTGACGTTGAACCGGGCCAGCCGGGCGATGCCGCAGGCGACGAAGTAGATGAGCACCAGCGCGTCCCACCCGCCTCGAAGCCCGAGGGTGAACCCGACCACCGCCGGGGCCACGCCGAAGGAGACGATGTCGGCCAGGCTGTCGAGGTCTCCACCGTAGGCACTCTGGCGCCGGCTGCGCCGGGCCACCAGTCCGTCGAGGGCATCGGCGACGAACGACAGCGGCAGGAGCGCAAACGCCGCCCACAGCCAGGGGCTGTCCACGCACTCCGGCAGGTGCTCCCGACCGGCGGCGGCGCAGGCCCGCCCGGCGACATCCATGTGGTTGAGGCAGGCGAAGATGGCCGCGGTGCCGCACGCCGCGTTCAGCAGGGTGATGAAGTCCGCCAGCACGAGGCTGCGGAGCATGCCTGGCGATCGCTGCGGGGGAACCACCCCGCCACCCTACCAGCGGGCCGGCCGGCGAGGTAGTCCTGGTGCTCCACCGCCACCACCCCCGGGACCTCCCATGAAGGACTTCCTCGACACCGTGCTGCTCATCGCCCTGCCCGCCTCCGGCAAGTCCGAGGTGCGCCGCTACCTGATGCACGAGGAGCGCGACCGCCGGGTGGAGATGTTCCACCTCAGCGACACGGTGCAGCTCGACGACTACCCCTACGTGGAGTTCATGCGGGACACCGACGAGGCGCTCGCGGCGCTGGGCCAGGAGCCCCGCTTCTTCGAAGGGGTCCACGGCCGCTTCCTCCACGGCGATGACTGGGGGGTGCTGCTCCGCCTGGTCAACGACGACTGGGAAGTCATGGTCAACCCCGAGGCGCCGACGCCCGAACCCGATCCCGAGCGGATCTTCGACCGGATCGACCGCCACCGGGAGAGCCTCGGCGCGCCGGCCGCCTACCGGACCCTGCCCGGCGACGTCCGCGCCGCCCTGGCCGAACGGATGGCCGCCAAGGCCGCCTGGGTGGTCGACGAGCTGTTCGGCCATCGTCCCGACCGGATCGACGACAAGACCCTGGTCATCGAGTTCGCTCGGGGTGGGCCCGACGGCGCCGACATGCCCCTGGACCGCCCCCACGGATACCGCTGGAACCTCTCCAACCTCCGCCCCGAGATCCTGGAACGGGCCAGCGTGCTCTACATCCAGGTGACGCCCGAGGAGTCCCGGCGCAAGAACGCCGCGCGGGCGCCCAAGCCCGGCGAGACCAACACCGTGCTGTTCCACGCCGCCCCCGACGCCGTCATGATGAACGACTACGGCTGCGACGACATCGCGTGGTTGATGGAGCAGGCCCGCCACCCCAACACCATCGAGATCCCGGCCCACGGGCGCACCTACACCCTGCCCATCGGGGTGTTCGACAACCGCGTCGACAAGACGACCTTCGTCCGCCAGCCCCCGGAGCAGTGGGACCCCTCCCTCCGCGACCAGCTCCACGGCGGGCTGCGCGATGCCCTCTCCCGCCTGTGGGACGCCCACGTCGCGCTGCGGGGCTGACCCCACCCCGGTCGTCCGGCGCCGCAGCCCCGCAACGCAGGCCCGCAGACGCAGGCTCTGTCGCGGCCGACGCCCTTGCCCGGCCGGCCATCGGTGCGCAGGCTCAACCGTGTGACGAGCCGGGCGTGGCGTCCCCCACCGGCGGGGAGGCGCATGCCCGCTCCCCCGACATGGGAGGCAGCATGGCCACCGAGCTCCTGAAGCCGGACGGCACCCTCGACATCGACGCCATCCGGCAGCACCTCACCGACGAGTTCACCGCCATCCTCGACCGTCACGGCAAGATCCGCGACCACCTCCAGAACGTCGATCGCGGCAAGGAGACCGACTGGCGGGATGCGGCCCAGCTCATCGAGAACGACGAGGTCCTGGAGGTCCTCGAGCACAACGGCCGGGAAGCCATCATGGGCATCGTCAACGCCCTCCGCCGGATCGACGAGGGGACCTACACCGTCTGCACGCGCTGCGGGGGGGAGATCGACCCCCGGCGACTCGCCGCGTTGCCCACGACCACCCTCTGCGTCCGCTGCGCCGACCAGTGACGCGGCCCGGCCCGGGGACCCGGCCATAGCGACGGTCCACCGGGCCGGCTAGACATTCCCCTTCGCCGGGAGTGTCCATGCCTCGCCTGTTCGTCGCCCCGTTCGCCGCCCTGACCACCGGCGCCATGCTGGTGATCCTGCCTGCCTGCGGCGAGAAGTCCCCCCCGGCAGCCGCGGCGGCGACGACCCCGGCCTTCCAGTACCCCGAGGCCCGGCGCGCCGACGTCGTCGACGACTACCACGGCACCCCGGTCGCCGACCCCTACCGCTGGCTGGAGGACCCCGACTCCCCGGAGACCAGGGCGTGGATCGAGGCGGAGAACGCCCTGACCCGCAGCTACATCGACGCCGTCCCCCAGCGCCGGGCCATCCTCGACCGCCTCCATGCCCTGTGGAACTACGAGCGGTTCGGCGTGCCCTTCCACCAGAACGGCCGGTATTTCTGGAAGCGCAACGACGGGCTGCAGGACCAGTCGGTGCTGTACGTGGCCGACGGCCTCGACGCCGAGCCCCGGGTGCTCCTCGACCCCAACACCTGGAGCGACGACGGCACCGTCGCCCTGGCCAGCTACGGGGTCAGCGAGGATGCCCGCATCATCGCCTACGGGCGCTCCGACGGCGGCAGCGACTGGGTCACCTGGTCCTTCAAGGACATCGACACCGGCGAAGACCTCCCCGACACCCTGGCCTGGACCAAGTTCTCCGGCGTGTCCTGGGCCCACGACGGCAGCGGCGTGTTCTACAGCCGGTACCCGACCCCCACCCAGCAGTTGCAGGACGTCAACGAGGACAACCGGCTGCAGTTCCACGCCCTCGGCACCGACCAGTCCGAGGACATCGTGGTGTTCGAGGATCCCGAGCACCCCCGCCGAAGCTTCTCGGGGACCGTCACCCGGGACGGGGAGCTGCTGGTGATCACCAGCAGCGAGGGCACGGAGGAGAAGAGCCGGGTCTACATCAAGGACCTGACGGGGGACTGGCGCGACGACGCGCCGGGGGAAGGGGTGATCCCCCTGCTCACCGAGTACGACGCCGGCTACTACTTCATCGCCCGGGACGGCGATCGCCTGCTGTTCTGGACCAACAAGGACGCCCCCCGCGGGCGGGTGGTGGCCCTGGACATCGACGGCGTCGAGGGCCCGGTGGACAGCGACGCGCTCATCGAGGTGGTCCCCCAGCGGGACGCGGTGCTCAGCTCGGCGAACCGGGTCGGCGATCACCTCGTGCTGGTCTGGCAGGTCGACGCCCACGACGAGGTCGAGGTCACCGACCTGTCCGGCCAGCACCAGCGGGACGTGGACCTGCCCGGCATCGGCAGCGTGTGGGGCTTCGCCGGGGATCCCGACCGCGACGAGACCTTCTTCGCGTTCACCGGGTTCACCGACCCCACCACCATCTTCCGGTACGACGTCGGCACGGGGGAGCGCACGCTGTTCAAGCGGCCCGACGTCGACTTCAACCCCGACGACTACGTCACCCGGCAGGTGTTCTACACCTCGGCCGACGGCACCCGGGTGCCGATGTTCATCACCCACCGGAAGGGCATCGAGTTGGACGGCAGCAACCCCACCATCCTCTACGGCTACGGCGGGTTCAACATCTCGCTGACGCCGTGGTTCTCGGTGACCAACCAGGTGTGGATGGAGATGGGCGGGGTCTTTGCCGTGGCCAACCTGCGGGGTGGCGGGGAATACGGCGAGGAGTGGCACCAGGCCGGCACCCTGGCCAACAAGCAGAACGTGTTCGACGACTTCTACGCCGCGGCCCACTACCTGATCGACCACGGCTACACCCGGACCGACAAGCTCGCCATCCAGGGAGGCAGCAACGGCGGGCTGCTGGTCGGCGCGGCGATCACCCAGCACCCGGAGCTGTTCGGCGCGGCCCTGCCGGCGGTCGGCGTCATGGACATGCTCCGCTACCACAAGTTCACCATCGGCTGGGCCTGGGCCAGCGACTACGGCACCAGTGACGACCCCGAGCAGTTCCAGACGCTGATCCGGTACTCGCCGGTCCACAACACCCGGCCCGGCACCCACTACCCGGCCACGCTCATCACCACCGGAGACCACGACGACCGGGTCGTCCCGGCCCACAGCTTCAAGTTCGCCGCCGCCCTGCAGCACGACCAGGGCGGCCCGGCCCCGGTGTTGATCCGGATCGAGACCCGCGCCGGGCACGGCCGGGGCAAGCCCACCAGCCTGGTGATGGAGGAGAAGGCCGACATCTTCGCCTTCCTGGTCCGCGCCCTGGACATGCACCCCACGGCCCCGTGGCTGGAGCCGGCCGAGTAGGTCGCCCGGCCCGCGCCCCGTCCACCGGGCCGCGGCGCTCGATGCCCGGCAGGCTGCGCCGGCCGTCCCTCAGGCGGTGACCAGGGCGGCCCGCACCGGCGAAGCGTCGGCGCCCACGATGGCCAGCGGCAACGCGACGAGGGTGTAGCGGCCGGGGGCCACGTGGGTCAACACCAGGCCCTCGAGCAGGGCCATGTCGTGGCGCAGCGCCGCCTGGTGGGTCGGCAGGCTCCGGCTGGCGAACAGGTCGACGCTGGGCGTGTCGATCCCGACCAGCACGACGCCCTGGGCGGCGAGGTGGTCGAGGAGCTGGGGCGAGAGCGCGGCGAAGTCCTCGTTGAACCGCTCGGGATCGGGAAAGCTGCCGGTGCAGACCAGCACCCGCGGCGCAGACACCGACGCCGGGAGGTGCCGGGGCAGGACCCGCTCGCCGGGCCCGACGTCGACCTTCACCACCTCGCAGGGCCCGTAGTACAGCTCCAGCGGCCGCTCGCCGATGCCCGGGGCACCGGCGGCGTAGTGGGCCGGAGCGTCGGCATGGGCCCCCAGGTGCACCGTCGTGTGGATGCTGGACAGATCGAGGTTGGCCCCCTCGGCCAGGCGCAGCGAGCAGTCCCGGCGGAAGGGCACGTCCCCCGGCCAGACCGCCAGGGACGGCGTGATCGGCGGACTGATGTCGATGATGCGTGGCATGTCACCTCCGCTGCAGGCCGGGGTCGGCGCACCAGTCGATCCAGTGCCCGTGCGCGTTGACGGTGGCGAGCACGCGATGGTCGACCCCCGAGGCGGTGTAGTGGTCGAGCCGCAGCTCGGTCTGTCCCGAATCGACCCATTCCATCGACAGCCGGTGCACCGGCCGGCGACGGCCCAGGGCCGCGAATTCGTCGTCGAGGGCGGCTCGCTCGTCGGCGCTGAGCTGGTAGATGACAGCCGTGTGCAGGAAGACGGGGTGCTGGTCGGACGGCACGCGGTCCAACAGCGATTGGAGGCCACGGCGGATGTCGGCGCGCTCGACCGTGACCGGGTGGCGTCGGGCCGCCTGGACGGCCTGCCGCAGTCGGTGGCGACGGTCGTCGTCCTCGGGCCAGATGAGCGCTTCGAGCCAGCGCCGGGTCGGCTCGTCGGTGATGTCGAGGGGGTGGGAGTCGATCCCCAGGCGCAGGCCATCGGCCGGGGGGTGACGGCGCAAGGGAAGGCGCCCGCCGCGGCTGGCGCACCGAAGCCGTACCGCCGGCTGCGGCGGGCCGGTACGCTGGTCGCCATAGTCCACCTCGACCTCCGGCCAGAGCAGGTTCAACCCGGCGCTGGCCCCCAGCTCGATGGTCGCCAGCGGTCGTCCGACCGAGGCGGCGACGTGGTGCAGCCCGGGCAACAGCAGCGCGACCCGGCCGATCTCGTTGGTCTGGACCCGCCGCGTCCGCAGGCGGTGGAGGATGGCGCCGCGGTGGGCCGAGCAGAAGTCCCGGAAACAGTCGACCAGCTCGTCGTCCTCGTCCCCCCCCTCCGCAGCGGTCCGGTCGCCGCCCACCAGCCAACCGGCCAGTCGATGCTCGGCGCCGCCGAGCAGGAGATCCCGCACGGCGGCCAGCAGCAGGTTCGGCGGGGGCTGGTCGGGCGGGCATGACCCGGCGAGCGCCAACAGCCCGACATCATCGGCGATCGCCCGGGCAAGGCGGACATACAGCGGCGAACGCTGCACCGACTCGTGCGCCGCGAACTCGCGAAAGGCCGCGGCGGTCCGTTCCCGGTCCCAGGCCTCAGCCACCGGTGCCCAGGGTCTCGATGTCCACGTCTCCCGCCGCGGCGATCACCTTCAGCTCGACAGCGATGGGGGTCGGCAGCGCCGAGACCGCCAGGGTGGTGCGGGTGGCGCCCACCGGCCCGAGAAGCTCTCCGTACACCTCGTTGTAGCCGGCGAAGTCGCGGTCCATGTCGACGAGGAAGGCGGTGACGTCCAGCACCCGGTCCAGGCCGGAACCGGCGGCCTCCAGGATGCGAGCAACGTTTTCGATGCAGGCCCGGGTCTGGGCCCGGATGTCGTAGTCGCGCGGCCGGCCGTCGGCATCGCGGATGGCCCCGCCGGGGATCTCGTCGGTGCCCGGCTGCCGGGGGCCCACGCCCGACAGGTAGAGCAG
>RFKJ01000505.1 GCA_003694325.1 Deltaproteobacteria bacterium | reverse complement strand
GGCTCGCCCCGTCCCCGGCCCCCCCGCTGTCCTCGCCGAAGTGCTGCAGCTCGGGAATGGCGGCCTCGGTGTTGCGGCGGACCCGGGCCACCGTCTGGTAGGACAGGGCGTACAGGTCGATGAAGCCCTTGGCGGCGTCGCGGTCGAAGGTGTCGCCGTGGCTGTAGGTCGCCAGCCCCTCGTCGTAGAGGCTGTAGGGGCTGCGCCGGCCGGTGATCCGGGCCAGCCCGGCGCTCACCCGGATCCGCACGTCGCCGGTCACCGGCCGCTGGGTGTGGTCGATGAACGCCTGCAGGGCGTCCCGCAGGGGGCCGAACCACACGCCGTCGTAGATGATGTTGGCGAAGTCCTGGCTGATCTTGCGCTTGTAGTTGAAGGTCGACCGGTCCAGCGTGATCCGCTCCAGCTCGGTGTGGGCCATGTGGATGAGGGTCGCGGCCGGGGCCTCGTAGACCTCGCGGGACTTCAGGCCGACCACCCGGTTCTCGACCATGTCGATGCGGCCGACGCCGAAGGTCCCCGCGAGGTCGTTGAGGTAGTCGATCAGCTCGACGCCGCCCATGGGCCGGCCGTCGATGGCCACCGGGATCCCCTGCTCGAAGGTGATCACCAGCTCCACGCTGCCCTTGGGCGCGTGGCTGGGGTCCTTGGTCATGATCCAGGCGTCGGCCGGAGGCTCGGCCCACAGGTCCTCCATCTCTCCGCACTCGATGGCACAGCCCCACAGGTTCCGGTCGATGCTGTAGGGCTTGGCCCGGGTGATGGGGATGGGGATCCCCCGGGCGAGGGCGTAGTCGACCTCGGCCTCGCGGGTGAGCAGTTCCCACTCCCGCAGGGGGGCCACGATGCCCAGCTCGGGAGCCAGCGACTTGCAGGTCACCTCGAACCGGACCTGGTCGTTGCCCTTGCCGGTGCAGCCGTGGGCGATGGCGTCGGCGCCATGCTCCAGCGCCACCTCGACCAGCCGCTGGGCGAGGAGCGGTCGGCCGAGCGCCGTGTGCAGGGGGTACTGCCCCTCGTAGACCGCCCCCGCCTTGACCGCCGGCCAGATGAACTCCTCGACGAACCGCTCGCGCAGGTCGTCGACGACGGCGTCGACGGCCCCCGTGTTCAGGGCCTTCTGCCGGATCCCGGACAGGTCCTCGCCCTGGCCCAGGTCGCCGGTGTAGGTGATGATCTCGGCGCCATGGTGCTCCTTGAGCCAGGGCACCATGACGCTGGTGTCCAGCCCACCGGAGTAGGCGCAGACGATCTTCTTGTAGGTCCGGCGAGACATGGGGTCCTCCAGGGGTGCCGTCAGTCGGCGGCCCCGTCCACCAGGCCCTGGACGAAGGCGGCGAGCTCGTCGCAGCGCGCAGGGTCTGACGGGGCGATGAACACGGTGTCGTCTCCGGCCACCGTGCCCAGGATGAGCGGGTTGCCGAGCGCATCGAGGAAGCCGGCCACGCCCTCGGCCCGGCCGGTCAGGGTCTTGAGCACCACGAGCTGGCCGTTGTGGCGCACCTCGAGGATCTCCATCCCGATGACCTCGCGCAGCGCCCGCAGGTACCGCGCGCGCTGGTCGAGTTCGTACCGGGGTCCGTCGGGGCCGCGGCTCCGGACCACGCCCATGTCCCGCAGGTCGCGCGACAGGGTGGCCTGGGTGCAGCGGATGCCCTCGCCGAGCAGCAACCGGGCCAGCTCCTCCTGCGACGCCACGGCGTGCTGCTGGAGGATCCGGCGGATGGCCGCGCGGCGGTGGCGACGATCAGAGGTCACGGGGGCGCTCGGTGGGGGTCCGGCCGCCCGGTCCGGGGGGCGGCCACCAGCGGCCGTCTATACATCCTCGTGCATGGACATTCAAGGCGGACCGCGCCCGGAGAGCGCCGGCGACCCGGACCCGAGGGGTCAGGCGCTGCGGCGCTCCTCGAGGATCCGCGAGACCTCCGGGTAGACCCGGTAGTGGGTGATCACCTCGCCAAAGGTGTTCTTCCACTGCCGGACCCGCTCCCGCGACACGCCGAACTCGTCGGCGATGGTCTGCCCGCTCTCGCCCGCCGCGAGAGCATCGAGCAGCCGCCGGAAGCGCGTGCGCCCGTAGGTCCGAATGAAATTGCGCGCCACGCGCTGGCGCGTCTTCGCCGGGGTGGTGGCCATGGTGTCTCCCTTCCAGAGGTCCGGTCCGCGGGGCTGCCGGGGCAGCCCGGCGTCGCGTTCCACGACCCAGTGTTCCTCATTTCCGTTGACGTGTCAAACCCTGCGGCGGTCCCAAGGCTGCCCGATCCCGCTGACAAGACAGTTGGTGACGGGATCTTCCGAAATCGGCTCGCCGGGGTGGTCGCGACCCGGGCCGCGGCGCGGCAGGCGGCCGTGGAACGTCGGCCCGGGTCCAGGCAGGCCGGCAGGAGACGAGTGGGGGGCACGCCGGCGGGTGTGGCCCACCGGGATGCGCCGTCGCGCGGCCCGGACGTCACCCGGCACGTCGCCCCACCACCCGGGAGGAGGTAAGCAGGCGGCACACGCGGCCTCTCCACGGGAGGCCAGTTCTCCGCCCGACACCCCGGACCCGCTCCGTGCCCCACTTCCGCAAGACCCGCATCGTCGCCACCATCGGCCCCGCCAGCCGCGAGCCCGCCGTGCTCACCGAGCTGCTGCGCGCCGGTGTCGACGTGTGTCGGGTCAACTGCTCCCACGCCACCGCCGACTCGATCCGTTCCGACGTGGCGCGGATCCGGCGTGCCAGCGCCCGGCTCGGCCGGCCGGTCGCGATCCTGCTCGACCTGCAGGGGCCGAAGATCCGCACGGGCGGCGGCGATCCGGTGCGCCTGCGGCGCGGCGACACGCTGACGGTGGTCATGGACGAGGACCGGCAGGCCACCGCGCACGAGGGGGGCGCCAAGGTGGGCACGACGTGGCCCTCCCTGTCCCAGGACGTGCGGGTGGGCGAGCGGGTGCTGTTCGCCGACGGGGCGCTGTTCGGCGAGGTCATCGCGGTCCGCGACATGCCCGAGGGTGAACCCGACGAGGTGGACATCCGGATCCTCGACGGCGGCGAGCTGGGCCCCCGCAAGGGGATCAACCTCCCCGACACCGACGTGCGGGCCCCGGCGCTGACCGACAAGGACCGGGCCGACCTGGCGGTGGGGGTCGATGCCGGCGTGGACTACGTGGCGATCAGCTTCGTTCGCCGCGCCCGCGACGTGGTGCAGCTCCGCGAGCTGCTGGAGTCGCTCGGCGCCGCCGACATGCCGGTCATTGCCAAGATCGAGAAGCCGCAGGCCGTGGCGGCCATCGATGCGATCCTCCAAGAGGCCGACGGGATCATGGTGGCCCGGGGCGACCTGGGCGTGGAGACCCCGCTGGAGCAGGTCCCCATCGTGCAGAAGTCGCTCATCGCGGCGGCCAACCGCCGCAACCGGCTGGTCATCACCGCGACCCAGATGCTCGACAGCATGGAGCGCAACGCCCGGCCGACCCGCGCCGAGGTCACCGACGTCGCCAATGCCATCGTCGACGGCACCGACGCGGTCATGCTGTCCGGCGAGACCGCCACCGGCCGATACCCGATCCGGGCGGTGGAGGTGATGGACCGCATCGCCCGGGCTGTCGAACCCACCGGCTTCATGCCGGTGCCCGACCTCGATCGACAGGTCCAGGGGGAGGGCGGCCGGGGAACCGTCACCCGCGCCGCCTGCTACGCGGTCCGCGACGAGCCGCGCCCGCTGATGGTGTTCACCTGGAGCGGGAGGACGGCGATCATGGCATCCAAGAGCCGCCCTCCCAAGCCGATCTTCGCCTTCAGCCCCGACCCGCGGGTCTGCGACCGGCTGTGCCTGGTGTGGGGGGTTCTGCCCCTGTCGATCCCCGGGCTGCACACCTTCGACGAGCTGATCGCCGCCGCCGAGAAGCACCTGCTCGAACGGGGGCTGATGAGCCGCGGCGAGCAGGTGGTGGTCGTCGCCGGCGACGCGCCCATCCGCGGTGGCAACACCCTGATGAAGGTGGAGACGGTGGACGGGCGCAGCGGCGGCCTCAGTCCCCGCTGATGGCTGCCCCGGCGGCCGGCGTGCCGAGGTCGATCACCGCCTGTTCCACGATCACGTCGATCTTGCGCCGGCCCTTGGGGTCGGTCGGGTCCACCTGCTTGACGCGGCGCTTGAGCCACGCCGCCGCGCCGTCGGCCGCCGCCGGTTGCATGTCGAAGACCTTGACGTTTTCGACCCATTGGCCGGGAGGCCAGGCAGTCGGGGCGGTCATGCCGGCGGCCTTCATGACCAGCTCGGCGTTGTAGGGCCCGGTGGTGGCCTGCCGCCCGTCGGTGCCATGGACACTGAACACCACGTCGGGAACGGCCTGGACCGGCGACTCGTTGCGGATGCTGTAGTGGACGACCAGCGCCTGGACCCCCGGCTTGCTGAAGGCCTGGCGCTCGTCCCGGTTCTTGATCCACGGCAACCGGGTCTCGGGGGGGGACAGCTCGACGCGGTCGACCCGGAAGCTGAAGTCCCCGATGCGCACGGCGTCGCCCACGCCGGCCGCCGGGCAGTCCACACCCGGGTTCTCGGACTCGGCGTAGGTGGCCAGCGACGAGGCGTAGGCGCCGACGTCAGCGCCGCCGATGGGGACCAGGGAGCCCCCACAGGCCAGGGCGAGGACGAGCGAAGCGGCCGCAACGGGCCGCAGCAGTCGGAACGAAGGCATGCAGCAATCCCCTTGGCCGGGCGAGGGCAACGCGGGGCCCGGCGACGGGCCGACGTTACCAGATGCGCCCGCCGACAGGTGCGGGCGTGCACGCCGACCTCAGAGCCTGTGAACCAATCCCCGCCGCGGGGCGAGAATTTGTCGAGGAAGGGGTTGCCGACCGGCACAGAACGGGGGATCAGAGAGCATGTCCAATCCTACGCTCTTCCCCGACCTTCCGACGGCCCCCGAGGCCGCAGATTCCACCCCCACCGTTGGCGGTCCGGCGCCGAGTCCGGTGGCGCGACCGCGCGTGCTCGAGCCGGACCGAAACAGTGTCCGGCTGACGACCTCGGACCTGGACAGCCTGCTACCGCCGGACCACAACGCCCGGGCGGTCTGGGCCTACGTGCAGCGGATGGACCTGTCGCCGCTGTACGCGGCGATCCGGGCACGGGGGAGCCATCCGGGACGGCCGTCGATCGACCCGGCGTTGCTGATGGCGCTGTGGTTGTTCGCGACGCTGGAAGGAGTTGGCAGTGCGCGGGCGCTGGCTCGGCTGTGCGAGAGCCACATCGCCTATCGGTGGCTGTGCGGCGGGGTCACGGTCAACTACCACACGCTCTCGGACTTCCGGGTGAAGCACGTGGAGCTGCTGGAGAAGCTGCTTGTGGACGGCGTGGCGACGCTGATGGCCGGTGGTCTGGTCGACATGGCTCGGGTTGCGCAGGATGGCGTGCGGGTGCGTGCCAGCGCCGGCGCAGCGTCGTTCAAGCGACGCAAGACCATCGAGCGGGCGCAGCGC
>RFKJ01000504.1 GCA_003694325.1 Deltaproteobacteria bacterium | reverse complement strand
GCTGGGGGGCATCGCCGACCACCTGCTGTCCGTCCGGCGCGACGAGGACGGCGACGTCGCCGACGGCACCTTCCTCGGCAACCTGCACGGCGACGTCAGCGAGGAGGAGTTCCAGGCCTTCGCCGCCCAGATGGGCGCCGATTCCTACGAGCTGGCCAAGCAGCGCATCCTCGACGCCGTCGGGTTCTTCGACGACAAGGAGGACAAGATCAACGAGGCCTTCGCCTCGCTGGTCCCCCAGCCCGAGCTGCGGGCCCGGCTGTGGGCCGACCCCGACGTCCAGGCCGCCCTCGGCCGGGCGCTGGACCAGGGCGAGCGGGCGGTGACCGAGACCTTCGCCACCGGCGACACCTACGCCGTGGCTCTCGAGCGGCTCGCCGACGCCTACCACGGGGTGGACACCGACGAGGAGGGCCTGTTCCGCACCGTCTGCGCCATGAGCGAAGCCGATCGCCAGCGCCTGCTGGCCGAGCAGCCGGCGATCTGGCAGACGATGATGCAGGGCAGCGCCCTGACCGCCGAGGAGAAGACCATGCTCCGGGAGGCGGCCCGGACCGGCCGGATCCCCACGCCGATGGCCATCGAGTGGACCTTCGGCGGCGACTGGGACGGCACCAACGACGAGATGATCGCCCAGATGTTCGGGGCGTTGACCTCCGAGGAACGGGCGCAGTACCGCCTGGGCTACTGGCTGTCCCGTGAGGGCCGCGCGCCCACCGATGCAACCGAACAGCAGGCGCTGGACCGCTTCCAGTCCCTGTTCACCCGGATGCAGGGCGAGCTGGGAGACGACGCCCTGCAGACCGCCATGGACCAGCTCATCGGGCTGCCGACCCCCGAGGAGCTGCAGACCGACGCCGGGCGGGCCATGGCCGCCGGGATCATGCGGTACCGCATGCAGGACAAGGTGGCCGTCGGTGGGGGGCTCGGCGAGGCCTTCACCAGCGCCGACGAGACCGCCGACCAGGCCGCGGCGCAGTTCGAGAGCGCCTACCAGCAGGCCATGGCCGACGGCGAGCTGTCCGCCGACGAGCTGGCCGTGCTCGGCAGCCTGGATGCCAACTTCGCCCGGCGGTACCAGGAGTCGGTCGCCGCCAGCGACATGATCGCCAGCATCGCCGGCATGGTCGCCGCCATCGCCGCCGGCATCCTGGTCACGGTGCTCACCGGCGGGTCGGCCGGCCCGGCGGTCGGCAGCCTGCTCTCCCAGTACGGGGCCGCCGCCCTGGCCGGCGGCGTGGCCGGGGCTGCCGCCAAGGTCGGGACCGCCGAAGCCTTCGGTGGCGGCCACTACGACGCGACCGGGGGGGACGGAGCCCGCGACGTGGCCACCGGCTTCATCGACGGCGCCACCGCGGTGCTGTCGGCCGGCCTCGCCACCCGGTTCAGCAAGCTGGTAGGCCTGTCCCGGGCCGGGCTGGCCTCCCAGATGTCCGCCGGGGTGATGGAGTCGACCACCCAGGCCGCCTCCTATGCCGGCCGCAACTTCGCCGGCGGGGCCCTCCGCGGCGCGGTCGAGGGATTCCTCAGCGGCGCGGTGGGCGAGGTGGTCATGACCGCCGCCGACAGCCAGACCTGGTCCCGAACCGTGTGGGACGTGATCTGTTCGTTCGGGCAGGCCATCCTCCGGGGCGGCGGCATCGGGGCGCTGACCGGCGGGCTGGTCGGCGGTGCCGCCGAGGGGCTGTCCGCCTACGTCGAAGCCCGCCGGATCCCCGGCCTGCTCGACGATCTGGAGACCGCCGGCCTGGCTCGGGCCGACCTCGACGGCATGTCCCTGGACGTCGTCCAGGGGCTGGGCATGGCCGACGATGCGCTGGCCCGCGGCAACACCGATGACGCCATGCGGATCCTCCGGTCGCTCGACGGCCGGGTGGACGCCGGCACCCTGGGCCGGATCCGCCGACAGCTCATGGCCACCCACGGCCTCCCGATGTCCCGCATCGACGACGGCGCCCTGCGGATCCGCCAGCTCGCCGACGAGGGCGCCTTCGCCACCTCCAAGTACCACGGCAGCAACAGCGACATGCTCGATGGGCTGGAGCAGACCGACGGCCAGATCCTGTCGGCCGAGGAGCTGTACCGGCGCAACGTGACCCAGGCCACCGGGGAGGGCGACACCTTCAGCGGCAAGTCGGGCCGCAAGACCTTCATTAGCGTCGGCGAGGGAGAAGCCGGATTCGGCACCAGCCTGGCCTACGCCGACAGCACCCTGTCGACGAACCACTACAACGTCCAGCGCTACACCTTCGACGAGCTGGACCAGGAGATCCGGCGCCTGCGCGGGGTGCTGGAGGCGTTCGACGACGGGCGGGTCCACGAGATCCCCGCCCTGCGGGTGGACCGGACCAAGTTCGCCAGCCGCCTGTCGATGCTCGAGGACGAGATGGCCGTCCGGATGCGGTACCCCGCGGGGCACCCCCGGCGGATGGGCGGTCCCGAGAACATCCAGAACTTCCCCATCCTGTTCGAGTTCGACGCCAGCGGGCTGCGCAGCCGGTCCCGCGCCGGCGTCGAGCCCGGCGGCCCCCTGGGTGGCGAGGGCTCCATCTACGACCCCATCGACCTCAAGACCCGGCTGCGGCGGGTCTACGTCCCCGAGGCCAACGTCGAGGAGGCCCAGCGCCGCCTGCAGCGGATCCTCGGGCACACCGACTTCGAGGTCCTGCCCATGGAGTCGGTGGACCAGGCCCTGGATGGTCGCCACGTCACCCAGACCACCCGGCTGGCGACCCAGGACCTGCACCACCGACTGGAGGCCAACTGGAACGAGACGGTCGCCTTCTTCGAGCGACAGGCCGCCGAGGCCGCCACGAAGTCGGCCACCGGCCGCGACCAGCTCCTCCGGGAGCTGGCCGAGGCCGGGGTCAAGCACGCGCCCGACCGGGTGGTGGCCATCGAGCGCATCGGCGGCCGCATCG
Organism: Deltaproteobacteria bacterium; assembly: GCA_003694325.1. Classification (GTDB taxonomy): domain Bacteria; phylum Myxococcota_A; class UBA796; order UBA796; family UBA2385; genus J125. The sequence goes on along the minus strand of RFKJ01000504.1, from coordinate 2,195 downwards.
TCTTCCTGGAGCAGGGCAATGGCCGGGCCGGGTTCCAGCACATCCTCCAGCGCCACGCCGCCGACTTCCGCAACAAGGGGATCGCCGAACGCGACATCCCGACCCTGCTGTTCGAGGCCCTGCGCAGCGGCCGGCAGGTCGGAATGCAGGGGTCGCGGCCGGTCTACGAGGTCACCTTCCGCGGGGCCCGCCTCCGGGTGGCGATCACCGTCGGCGACAACGGCTTCATCGTCGGCGCCAACCCGGTGAGCTTGTGACCATGTCCCTGCCCGAGCTTCGCCTCGCGCCCGAGTACCAGTGCCACCCTTTGTGGGTGGAGGGAACGGACGGGATCCGCAACGTGGACACCGCGGCGCTGCACCTGCCCGCGGACCTGGCCGCCGACATCGACCGCTGGGCGGCCCGGTACCAGGAGGGCTACGACCCCACCGACCCCCTGGCCTCCGGCTTCGCCGACCCGGGGGAGGAGGCCGCCTGGGACGAGGAGGGCCGGGCGCTGTGGCGTCGCCTCCGGGACCAGCTCGGCGATCGCTACCGGGTCCGGTACTTCAGCCCCCGTGCCGGCTGGCTGGAACCCGACGCCCCCGACGCCGACCCGACGACCGCTGGCGCGGCTGCCGGCGGCGACCCCGTCATGGCGCTGCTGTCATCGCCTCGGGCCCGGGACCGGCTGGAAGGCCTGAAACGGCTGGAGCAACAGGGCGGCCCGGTCGAAGCCGCCCTGCCGCTGCTGGACGACGACGCCCCCTACCTGTTCGCCCACGCCGGCCGGGGGTACATCGCCGAGGTCCGGGCCGACGCGCTGGTGACGGTGCAGACGCTGTATCGGCTGGCCGGTCGCCGACCCGACTTCGGTCCCGTCACCGTCCGCAAGGCGATGCCCCAGGACGACGCCTTCAGCCAGGCGGCATCCATCGTCCAGGCACTGCCTCCCGAACAACGGGAGGCGCTCCGCGCCCGGGTGGATGCCCACCTCGCCGCGCGGGTCCGACCCGAACCCTTCGAAACCCCCGCCTGTCGCGCCTACTGCACCCTCCAGCTCCTCGGCCGCATCCGCTACGAGCGCCAGGAAGTCGATCCGGTCACCCTCCTCACCCCCCTGCAGGCCGAGGTCGCCGCCTCCCAGGTGCGCAGCGATCGGCCGCGTCCCCACCTCCGCTTCGGGACGGCCGACCGGCCGCTGGGGTGGTTCTACCGCCAGGATGGTCGCTGGGTCGAGGACCTGGCCGAGACCCCCGAAGCCCCGCGGATCCGCCGCTTCCTGCGCAGCTTCACCACCTCCGACCACGGCGAGCTGCCCCGGGTCGTCGGCGCGGCCGAGGGGGCCCCCCGCCACAACCCCGATGGCAGCCTGGTGCTCGACGGGACCGTGCCCCGCGACGTGGCCGATCCGGCGGAATACCTGGCCAGCCTCGCCGCCTTCCTCGACGGCCTGGTCCCCTGCGAGCTGGTCCGGTGACGCCGCCGTTCCACGAGGCCCTGGACGCGGTCCGCCCCGCAGACCTCGGACCCCTGGCGTCCGACGTGGCCCACGGGCGGGTCCATGGCATCCGCCTCACCCCGGACGCGCCGCCGACCTGGCTGCTCGACCCGGCCCCCACCGATGCGCCGGGCATGTGCAAGCTGTGGCGGGTGGGAGGCGACCGGATCCACCAGGTACCGATCTCCGCGCTTCGCGGCGCGCTCCTCCAGCGGCTCCGCTCCGCCCTCGCCCCCTACGAGGGCCGGTCCACCGTCCCACCGTGGGTGGAGATCGCCCGGCTCGCCGACGTCGAACTGCGGGCCCGCGGACCCCAGCCCCTCCCGCCGGCGGGCGGCTGATCAGTCCAGCGCCCGGCGCACCGCCTTCCGGGCCGTGTCGATGGTCTCCCGCACCTTGCGCAGGCGCTTGTCCTTGGCCTGCCGGCCCACCAGGCGCTCCAGGGTCTCCTCGGCCTCGCGCAACGTGCCCTTGAGCTTGCGACGCTGCTTCCGGCTGAGCCTCCCCGCCTGTTCCGACAGCTCCTCCAGGGAGTGATCGAGCTTGTCGAGGGCCTTGTGGACCCGGTCTCGGGCCACCCCCTCGGGGGCCTTGTCGGCGTAGGCCTCCACCTGGTGCAGGACCGTCCGCAGTCGCTCGATGGGCTTCCACCCCGCCGCCGGCTCCTCCGCGGAAGCCGGCTCCTCCGCGGAAGCCGGCTCCTCCGCGGAAGCCG
>RFKJ01000503.1 GCA_003694325.1 Deltaproteobacteria bacterium | reverse complement strand
TGCAGCGCTGGGTCGCCGCGGGCACCGACGCCTCGGCGGTGCAACGGGCCTGCGCCGTCGACTTTCCCGACGTCGAGGACGCGGGCCGCTGGCTTGCCTGGCCGGTGGCCTGCCAGGGCGTGGGACGGTGTTGCGCCTCCCCCTCCCCCCTCGCCGCCGCCTGTGGACGAGCGCGCGACCTGCTGCGGGCGGATCCGAGCCGTTGTCGAACCGGTCCGCTCGCTGCCGGTGCGGGCCCGGCCTCTTCGCCCCGCTGACCGGGACCGGGCGACCCCCGGCCCCTGCCGTCGGGCGTTGGACTACCGGAAGATCCGGCCGACCCGCGCGGCCCGACCACCGACGCTGGTCTCCACGTCGGCGTAGCTCTCCGCGAGCTGCTCGTAGCGGGTGGCCTCGGCCTGGATCGCGGTGATGGCGCGCTGGACCTCGTGGCGCATCTCCCGCTCGGCGGCGTTGGCCGGGGGCGGGAGCTGCGCCAACTGCTCGACCATCACCGAGGTGAGGTTCTGGGCGGCGATCACCCGGCCTTCCAGCGTGTCCGCCTGTTCGTACCGCCGCCGCATCGCGTAGAGCAGGGAGGCATCCCCGCCCGCGGCCACCAGGCGGGGCACCTGGGCCACCACCCCGTCCATGGCCTCGGACAGGTTGGTGGCCGCGGCGTGACGCTGGTCGTCGAGGTCGGCCATGAGCACGTCGGCCTGGTGACCGGACCAGGCCAGGAAGCCGGCCAGGATGAGCAGGGGAACCGCGGCGTGTTTCAACACGCGGGCCACCGCCCAGACGGTCGCCGACAGCAGCGATCCGGCGAGGTCCCCCATCTCGTGGGATGCATCCTCGATGCTGACTCCCTCGACCACGTGGGAGGGATCGTCGGGGCGCACCTCCTCGTCCGGCGGATCGCCGAGGTAGCGCGACAGGGTGGTGGTGGCCGGTCGGCGGTCGAGCTGGATCTCGAGGTCGTCGGCATCATCGTCGCTGTCGAGGTCATCGCCTTCGACCAGCCCTGCCCAGGTGATCCGGTCGGGTACCGGCGCCGCGGTCGGCGGGGCGGCGGCGCGGTCGACGGCGGCTGCGAGGTTGTGGAGTCCCGCGGGGCGAGGAGGCTGGGTCGGTGCCTCGTCGTCGACGGTGTCCTCGAGGTCGGCGGCGATGGTCCCCGAGGCGGCGACCAGCGTCCGGTTTCGTCGGTCCGGGGCCGGCTGCGGCGCCAGGGTCGGCAGGGGGCTCCCAGCGACGGGCTGGATGGCGGCGAGGGAACCGAGCCCGCGTTCCTCGGGCCGGGCGATGAACCGGTCGTCGCCGAACAGCTCGCGGGCCATGGTGGCGCAGTCGGGGGTCCGTCGCTCCCGATCGACCTGCAGGGCGTGGTCGACGGCTCGGCAGATGTGTTCGGGGATCCCCGGCACCCGGTCCTCGAGGCGGGGGTGGTCGCCCCGGACCGTCGCGTTGAGGATCTCCAGCATGTCCTGGCCTTGGAAGGCTCGTTCCCCGGTGAGCATCTCGTAGAGGATGGCGCCCAGGGCGAAGATGTCGGCGCGGTGGTCGGTGTCGGTGGCGTCGGAGATCTGCTCGGGCGCCATGTAGCCGGGGGTGCCCATGGTGGTCCCGGCGCGGGTCGCCCCCCGGGCCTGGCCGTCCTCGATCACCTTGGCGATGCCGAAGTCCAGCACCTTGGCGATGACCTCGTCGCCCCGTGTGGTCAGCAGGATGTTGGCCGGCTTGAGGTCCCGGTGGGTCACCCCCGCGGCGTGGGCCGCCCCGACCCCCGCAAGGATCTGCTTGAAGATCCCCAGCGCCTCGTCCACCGACATGGGGCCTTCGTGGAGGCAGGCCTCCAGGCTGGAACCCTCGACGTACTCCATCAACAGGCCGATGGCGTCGCCGTGCTCGACCACGTCGGTCACCGCCACCACGTTGGGATGGCGCAGCTTCGCCTGGATCTTGCCCTCCTGCAGCAGGCGGCGCGACAGTCCCCGCTGGTTGATGGTGAGCATCTTGAGGGCGTGCAGCGTGTCGAGCTGGGGGTGGCGGACCTGGTAGACCGTCGCGATGCCGCCCTGCCCGAGGGTTCGCTGCACCTCGAATCGACCGATGTACTGTCCCGGTTCCATGGTCCTCCCGGATCCGCATGCGCACGATAGCCGCGGGTTGCCCGGGCATGCACCGGGTCCGGACCGAAGCGACGAAAGGTGGCGTGACCCGACGACGCGCGACATGCCATGCGGACCGACGGATCGGCCCGGGTCGGCCGGCACCCGGCGGGAGGGGCATTCGAACGGCCTCCCCCCTTGGCTCGGAGGAGCAACGGGCTACACCGGGGCCGCGCTGCCCCCGGGTGGGTCCCGAGGCGGCGTCCTCCTTCCTTCCCTCCCGAGGACTCCATGACCATCCAGATCGGCGATACCCTGCCTGCCGGCACCCTCACCGAGAACACCCCCGCGAACAAGGTCGACGTGCTCGAAGCGCTGGGCACGGGCAAGCACGTGCTCTTCGGCGTCCCCGGCGCCTTCACCCCCGGCTGCTCCAAGACCCACCTGCCCGGCTACATCGCCGACTACGACAAGTGGATCGCCAAGGGCGTGCAGTCGATCAACTGCATGGCTGTCAACGACGCCTTCGTGATGGCCGCCTGGGGCGAGGCCCACGGCGCCGCCGGAAAGGTGCGGATGCTCGCCGATGCCGACGCCAGCTACACCAAGGCCCTGGGACTCGACGTGGAGTCCGCCGGCCTGGGCGGCACCCGCTGCAAGCGGTTCGCGATGGTCGTCGAGGACGGCAAGGTCACCCACCTCCAGGTCGAGCCGGACAGCTTCGGCCTGAGCTGCAGCCTGTCGGATTCGCTGCTGGCGCAGTTGTAGGCGCCCTGGCGGGCGGGGCCGCCATGTCCGGCGTCGATGGCGTATCATCCGGGCTCGGCCCGGAGCATCCATGCAGGACCACGCGACCTCTCGTGCCCAGCGTCGCGGCCGTGGCGGGCTCGGCGCCACGCAGGCGACCGGTGCGGCGACGACATCGTCCACCACGGGGAGCAACCAGGGAGCGGTGACGAACCTCGGCCTGGGCGGCCAGGGGCTCGCGGCGCTCATTGCCGCTGGCGGCGCCCTTCGGTTCGGCGACACCGGGACCGCCGTCATGGACCTGCAGGCGCGCCTGGGCCTCGACCGGACCGGCGCCTTCGACGGGGCCACGCGGGACGCGGTCATCCGGTTCCAGCTCGCCCACAGCCTGCGTGCGGACGGGGTGGTCGGGAAGGCCACGCTGGCCGCCATCGACCGGGTCGCGGCCGAGATCGCGGCGGCTCCCCAGGACAGCCGGATCCTGTTCGAGGTGACCACGACCGGAGCGTCTTCGGTCACTGCTGCCCAGGATCGGCTCAGGGGCGGCATCCGCGCCAGCGAGACCATGGCCGACACCGATGAACGGCGCATCCTCGCCATGAAGGACGCGTTCGTGCAGGCCGGCCGTGACCACGGCATCCCCGCCGCGCTGCTGGCCGCCATCGCCAGCCGGGAGACGCGGGGCGGCAATTCGCTGAAGTCCGACGGCTACTCGCGGTACGACGGCAACGGCTTCGGCGTGATGCAGGTGGACAAGCGCCACCATTCGCCCGAGGGCGCCGCGACGAGCCTCGCCCACATCGACCAGGCGGCCTCCATCCTCGCCGACTTCCGGGACATGGTCGCCGACAAGCACCCCGACTGGACCGAAGCGATGATCCTCCGCGGGGCGGTGGCGGCGTACAACAAGGGACCGGGCAGCGTCGGCTCGTACAGCCGGATCGACCGGAACACCACCGGCGGCGACTACTCCTCGGACGTGTGGGCCCGGGCCCGCCGGTACGCCCGCCTGTTCGGCGAACCGGCCGTGAGCTGAGCACCCGTGGATTCCGCAACCCGGCACATCGTCGGCCTCGTTCGGTTCCTCCTGCACCGCTTCTTTCGCCGCGTCGAGGTGACCGGACTGGAGCACGTGCCCGCCGAAGGTGGGGGGATCCTGGTGTCCTGGCACCCCAACGGCCTGGTGGACCCGGCCCTCATCCTCGCCCACTGCCCCCGGCGGGTGGTCTTCGGGGCTCGTCACGGGCTGTTCGCCTGGCCCGTCCTCGGACAGGTGATGCGGGCGCTGGGCACGGTACCCATCGTCCGCCCCCAGGATGACGGGGACGGCGACCCCGAGGCTCGCCGACGGGCGAACGAGGCCGCCCTCGACGCCCTGGCCCTGCAGGTCGCCGAGGGCTCCTTCTCCTGCCTGTTCCCGGAAGGGGACAGCCACGACGCGCCCCACCCGATCCGGCTGCGGACCGGGGCCGCGCGCTTCTACTACCGGGCCCGCCAGCTCCAGCGCGGGGGGGCGGACCCGGTCATCATCCCGGTCGGCCTGCACTACGACGCCAAGCACGCCTTTCGCAGCAATGCCCTCGTCGCCTTCCATCCACCGATCCGCCTGTCGGACTTCCTGGCCCGGAGCCCGACGGCGACCGAGCCCCCGGATCGGCACCAACAGCGGGTCCGGAAGCTCACGGGGGAGATCGACCGGGTCCTGCGGGAGGTGGTCCACGCCACCGAGTCCTGGGAGGTCCATCACCT
>RFKJ01000502.1 GCA_003694325.1 Deltaproteobacteria bacterium | reverse complement strand
TCGGGGTCGCCGTCGGCTCCGCTGGCGTCGGCTCGCCGCTCGGCAGGTCCAGCAGCGCCCGCGCCTCGGTGGGCGAGGCCACGCGGCGACCGCATTCCCGGGCGATGGCCACCATGGCTTCGACGAGGTCGCCGTTGCCGCGGCAGCGGGCTCCCGAAGGCAGGTAGAAGGTGTCTTCGACCCCGGTTCGCAGGTGGCCCCCCAGCTCGGCGGCCCGGCGATGCAGGGGCCAGACCTCCTGCCGCCCGATGGCCGTCACCTGCCAGGGGCTGCCCGGCAGGATCCACCGCGGCAGCAGGTCGAGGAGTGCCGGGTCGGCGGGCATTCCGCTGGCGACCCCCATCACGAAGTTGTACTCCGGCGGGCGCGGATCCCCGGCGAGCATGCCCGCGGCGACGAACATCGCGACGCTGCGGACGATGCCGGTGTCGAAGCACTCGAATTCCGGCCGGGCCCCGGTCTCGGCCATGGCGTCGAGCATGGCCTGGATCTTGTCGACGGGGTTGTCGAACACCATGGGCGGCCAGGCCCAGCGCCCATCCCGACGGACCTTGAGGTAGTTGAGGGAGCCGGCGTTGCAGGCGGCGATCTCCGGCCGGACCCGGCGCATGCAGGCCACCGGGCCGGAGACGTCCGGGCCGATGACCCCGGTGCTCATGTTGATGATGACGCCCGGGCACGTCGCCCGGATGGCATCCACGATGTCCGCGGCGACCTCGGGGTCCCACGACGGCAGCGCCCCCATGCCCGGCTCCTGGCGTCGGAAGTGGACGTGCAGGATGCTCGCCCCGGCGTCGACCGCCTGCCGGGCGCTGGCCGCCATCTCGGCCACCGTGACCGGGACGGGGTGCCGGGCCGGGTCGGTGAGCACCCCGGTCAGCGCGCAGGTGATGATGGCGGTGTCGCTCATGCCTCGGTCTCCTCCTCGGCCCGACCGGGGGTCGGGGTGATGACGGCGACGAGCGCGCCCTGCTCGACGACCTGGCCGGGGCTCGCCGGCAGGCGGGCGACGACGCCGGCCACGTCCGCCCGCACCGGGGTCTCCAGCTTCATCGCCTCCAGGCGGAGCAGGACGGCGCCCTCCTCGACCCGGTCGCCCTCGGCGACATCCACCCCGACGACGCGACCGCTGGTGGGGGCCCGGATGCTGCCGGTTCCGACGGCGGCGGCCCCGGCGGCGGTGCGGCGGGCGGGCCGGACGTGGATGGCCCGGTCCCCGTGCTCGACCCACAGGCATTCTCCGGCGACCGCGGCGTGGACCGTGATGGTCAGCCCGTCCACCGTGACCGGGCGGCGGGGGGCCGGCGAACCGTGCAGGGTCACGGCGTACGGCTCGTCGTCGACCACGACCACCAGCGTCGGGTCGAACCGGAACCGGATGTCGGGATGCGTCCCGTTGATCTCGAGGTCGAGCGGCTGGACGATGGGGTGCCCGTTGCGGAGCGGCACCTGATCGCCGCCCCGGCCCTCCAGCCACAGGGCGGTGGCGGCGGCCAGGAGGCCGGGGTCGACCGGCTGCGGGGGAAGCGTCGTGTCGTCGAGGAAGCGGGTGCTGACCCGGCCGCTGCGCACGTCGGGGTGGGCGAGCAGCCGGCGCAACCAGCGGCGATTGGTGTCCACCCCCAAGAGCACCAGTTCGCCGAGGCCGCGGTCGAGGGTGGCCAGGGCGGCGTCGCGGTCGCGGCCCCAGGCGACGAGCTTGCCGAGCATGGGATCGTAGTGGGCGCCCACCTCGACGCCGGCCCGGATGGCGTGGTCGAAGCGCAGGCCCGGCAGGTCGGGAGCCAGGAAGGCCTCGATGCGGCCGGTGCGAGGGAGGTAGCCGTGGTCCGGATCCTCGGCGTACAGCCGGGCCTCGATGGCGTGGCCGGTGGGCTCGAGCCGGTCCTGCTGCCAGGGCACCGGTTCGCCGCGGGCCACCCGGAGCTGCCACTCCACCAGGTCCAGGCCCCACACCAGCTCGGTGACCGGGTGCTCGACCTGCAGGCGGGTGTTCATCTCCAGGAAGTAGAAGCGGCCGTCGGGGGCCAGCAGGAACTCCACGGTGCCGGCGCCGACATAGCCGACGGTGCGCGCCGCCTGGACCGCGGCCCGGCCCATGGCGGCCCGCAAGCCTGCGTCCACGGCGGGGGACGGTGCCTCCTCGATCACCTTCTGGTGGCGGCGCTGGATGGAGCAGTCCCGCTCCCCGAGGTGGATGGTGTGGCCCCGGTCGTCCGCCAGGACCTGGATCTCGACATGGCGGGCGTCGGTGACCAGGCGCTCCAGCAGCAGCGTGCCGTTGCCGAATGCCTGGGCGGCCTCGCGGCCGGCGGCGTCCAGCGCGGCGGGCAGGTCCGCGAGGCGGTCGACCCGGCGCATCCCGCGGCCCCCTCCGCCGCCGGCGGCCTTGACCAGCAGGGGCACGCCGATGTCGGGGGAGGCGGCCAGCAGGGCGGCGCGATCTCCTTCGGCCCCGGGCACCACCGGGACGCCGGCATTGCGCATGGTGGCCTTGGCGGCCGCCTTGTCTCCCATGGCGGCGATGGCGGCCGGCGGAGGGCCGACCCAGGTGAGACCGGCGTCGACCACGGCCCGCGCGAACTCGGCGTTCTCGGAGAGGAACCCGTAGCCGGGGTGGATGGCGTCGGCCTTACAACGTTCGGCTGCGGCCAGGATGGCGTCGGCGCAGAGGTAGCTCCGGGCGGCCTCCGCCGGCCCGATCCGCACGGCGAGGTCGGCCTGCCGGACGTGCGGCGCGTCGGCGTCGGCGTCGCTGTAGACCGCCACGCTGTCCAGCCCCATCGCCCGGGCGGTGCGCATGATCCGGCAGGCGATCTCGCCCCGGTTGGCGATGAGCAGACGACGCAGGGGGCGAGCCACCGATCAGTCCCTCCGGCGGCGGGGCAGCGTCCCGTCCAGCTTGCAGATGATGGACAGCATCACCTCGTCGGCGCCGCCGCCGATGCTGACCAGTCGGACGTCCCGGTAGGCCCGGGCCACCCGGGTCTCCCACATGTAGCCCATCCCTCCCCAGTACTGGAGGCAGGCGTCGGTCACCTCCCGGCCCAGTCGACCGGCCTTGAGCTTGGCCATGCTGGCCAGGCGGACGACGTTTTCGCCGGCGACGTACTGTTCGGTGGCCCGGTAGACCAGGGCGCGCAGGGCCTCGACCTCGGTCGACAGCTCGGCGAGACGGTAGTGGACCACCTGGTTGTCCAGGATGCTCGCGCCGAAGGCCTTGCGCTGCCGGGTGTACTCGATGGTCTCGGCGATGATCCCCTCGAGCCCCTTGATCAGGTTGGCCGCGCCCCACAACCGCTCCTCCTGGAACTGGAGCATCTGGTACATGAAGCCCAGGCCCTCGTCCCCGATGCGGTACCGCTGCGGGACGCGCACGTCGTCGAAGTAGATCTCGGCGGTGTCGCTGCTGCGCATGCCGAGCTTGTCGAGCTTGCGTCGCCGGACCACCCCGGGGGTGTCCATGGGGATGATGATGAGCGACTTGTTCTCGTGGGGCTTGCCGTCGCTGGTGTTGACCAGGGCGCACATCCAGTCGGCCTGGATGCCGTTGGTGATCCACAGCTTGCTGCCGTTGATCACGTAGTCGCCGCCGTCCTTGCGGGCCCGGGTCTGGATGCTGGCGACGTCGCTGCCCGCCCCGGCCTCGGAAACACCCAGGCAGGCGACCATCTCGCCGGCGATGGCCGGGGCGAGGAACTCGCGTCGCAGCTCGTCGCTGCCGAAGGTGGCCAGTGCGGGGGTGGCCATGTCCGACTGGACCCCCATCGCCATGGTCACCCCCCCGCAGTGCGCCGTCCCCAGCTCCTCGGCCGCGGCGACGCTGTAGCTGTAGTCCAGGCCGCCGCCGCCGTACTCCTCGGGGCGCGAGAGACCGAGCAGCCCCAGGGCGCCGGCCTTGCGGAACAGGTCATGGGCCGGGAAGATCCCGGCCTCCTCCCATTCGTCCACGTAGGGGTTGATCTCCTTGTCGACGAAGTTGCGCACCGTCTGGCGGAGCAGCTCGTGTTCGGGGGTCCACATGGACATGGCGTCCTCCAGGGGCAGGGTTCGGGCGCTCAGCCGCGGGCGACGCCGAAGCTGTTGGGATGCAGGGTGCGCCGCCGGGCGGCCAGGCAGGCGCGCAGGCACTCGGCCAGGACTCCCCGGGTGTCCCGGGGATCGATGATCCCGTCATCCCACAGGCGCGCGGTGCAGTACAGGGCGTCGGCCTCCCGGTCCAGGCGGCCCTGCAGCTCGGCGGCCATGGCGTCGAGGGCCTCGTCGTTGACGGGGTAGCCGCGGCGGGCGAAGCTCTGGCGGGTGATGATCTTCATGACCATCGCGGCCTGCTCCCCCCCCATCACCGCCAGCCTGGCGTTGGGCCAGGCGAAGATGAAGTCGGGGTCGTAGGACCGACCGCACATGCCGTAGTAGCCGGCGCCGTAGGCACCGCCGATGACCACGGTCAGCTTGGGCACGGTGGCGTTGGTCACCGCCTGGATCATCTTGCTGCCGTGCTTGACCGCGCCCCCCTGCTCGGCGTGGCGACCGACCATGTACCCGGTGGTGTTCATCAAGAACACCAGCGGCAGTCCGGCCTGCTCGCAGAGCTGGATGAACTGGGCGGCCTTGACCGAACCCTCGGGCATGATGGGGCCGTTGTTGGCCAGGATCCCGACGGCCATGCCGTCGATCCGGGCGTGGCCGCAGACGGTCTCGGCGCCGAATTGCTGCTTGAAGTCCAGGAATCTGGAGTCATCGACGATGCGGCCGATGACCTCACGAACATCGTAAGGTGTGCGACCGTCCACCGGGACGATGCCGCACAGCTCGTCGGGATCGAGGCGCGGGGGGCGGGCCTTCCCGCCGGGCGGGTCGGTGTCGGGCCAGTCCAGGGCGACCAGCAGCTCGCGGGCCAGCGAGATGGCGTGGGCATCGTCTTCGGCGAGGTACTCCACGGTGCCGGTGACCCGGCTGTGCATGGCGGCGCCGCCCAGCTCCTCCTCGTCGGCATCCTCGCCCAGGGCGGCCTTCACCAGCGGGGGCCCGGCGAGGAAGATCTTCGCCCGGTCCCGCACCGCGATGACGTAGTCCGAAAGGCCCGGCAGGTAGGCGCCCCCTGCCGTGGAGGACCCGTGGACCACGGTGATCTGGGGGACGCCGGCCGCCGAGAGGCGGGCCATGTTGGCGAAGACCCGGCCCCCCTCGACGAACAGCTCGGCCTGGTACATGAGATTGGCGCCCCCGGACTCGATGAGGGAGACGACCGGCAGGCGCTGGCGGAGGGCGATCTCCTGGGCGCGCAGGCTCTTGCGCAGGCCCATGGGGGAGATGGAGCCTCCCTTGATGGCCGAATCGTTGGCGCTGACCAGGCAGCGGGTGCCCGAGACGAAGCCGATCCCGGTGATGCTGCCGCCACCGGCGACGGCCTTGTTGCCGTCGTCGTCGTGCATCCTGTAGCCGGCGAGGGTCGACAGCTCGAGGAAGGGAGAGCCGGGGTCGAGCAGGCGGGCCACCCGTTGTCGGGGCATGAGCTGGCCCCGGCGCTCGAACCGGGGACGGGCCTTGTCGCCGTGGGCCCGGATGCGCGCCTCGATGTCCCGGACCCGGGCGATGCGGTCGAGCATCGCGGCCCGGTTGTCGGCGAAGGCGGCGCTGCCCCGGTCGACCGTCGACGAGATCACGCTCATGGATCCTCCGGCTTCCGGAGGACCTCGGGCAGGACGGCTCGGTGGAAGCCCTGGAAGGGCGGGCTGTTGTCGTGGTCCGGCATGGGCCAGTGCAGCGGGGCCAGGGGAGCCCCGCCATCCACCCGCAGGCAGGTGCCGGTGATGAAGGCGGCGGCCGGCGACAGCAGGAAGCAGACGGCGGCGCTGACCTCGGCCTCGGTGGCCAGTCGCTTGAGCGGGACCGCGCCGGCCAGGGTGGGGATCATGGCCTTGATCGCGTCGTCGTAGGTGTCCAGCCCGCTGCTGGCGACCCAGCCGGGGGCGACGGCGTTCACCCGCACCCCTTGGGGCGCCCACTCCACCGCCAGGGTCCGGGTGAGGTTGAGCATGCCGGCGCGGGCAGCGCCGGAGTGGGCCATCCCGGGCATTCCGCGCCACATGTCCGCCAGCATGTTGACGATGCTGCCGCCGGTCTGCTGCATGGACCGCTCGAAGCACTCGCGGGCCACCAGGAAGCCGCCGGTGAGGTTGGTCCGGACGACGGCGTCGAAGCCGCGCTGGGAGATGAGCTGGGCGGGGGCCGGAAACTGGCCGCCGGCGTTGTTGACGAGGTGGTCGATGCGTCCGTACACCCGGACGATGTCGGCGATGGCGTCGGCGACGGCGGCCTCGTCGCGGATGTCGAAGACCCGCTGGTCGAATCGCGGGCGGTCGTGGTGGACGGGAGCGTCGTCGGCCGTTCCTCCTTCGGCGGCCCCCCGGTCCGCGTCGGCACGCAGCTCGGCGACCACCGCGTCGAGCTTGTCCTGGCGACGGCCGGTGATGATGACGGTGGCGCCCAGCGCCGCCAGCTCGTGGGCGATGCACCGGCCGATGCCGCTGCCTCCGCCGGTGACCACGACCACCCGGTCGGAGAACAAACCGTCGCGGAAGATCGAGGCGTAGCGGGTCGCAGTGTGCTCAGGAGGCATGGGTCTCGTCGCGACGCCGGCGGGTGGTGGGTGGGCGGCCGCTCGCCGAGCCGAAGGCGGATGCCTTCCCGACGCGGAGACCGCGTGCAGGGCGTGGCTGCACGTCCGACCAGGGCGGATGCTACTGGACATGCCCGACAAGTCAAGGTCGACGGGGACGCCGAGCGCGACGCGGGCAGGGGGGGAGGGGCCTTCCCTGCCCGACGGGACCAGGGGGCGACCATGGGGAGGGTCGGGACCGGTGCAGGCCCGGTCGCAAGGCGCTACGTTCTGGGCGCCCATTGCTGCGGGGGCCACCCCGTGAGAGGTCGCCGGTGTTGCTGCTGTTGCTCGCCTCTTCCCTCGCCCTGGCCGGCACGCCGGTCACCCCCCTGTCGTGGCAGGGGGGGCTCCGACCGATCGAGGAGCTGCCGCGCCTCTCGGTGCAGGGGCCGGACGTCAAGGCCCTCCTGGCCGAGGACCTCGACCGCGATGCCCTTGGCCTCCCCCCCCGCTACGCGGTGGGGCGGGACCTGGACGTGTCCCCCGATCGCGACGGGGTCTGGGAGTCGCTGCCGGATGGTCGGCTGCTGTGGCGGGTACGCCTGGCCGCCCAGGGAGCGACCAGCCTGTCCTTCTCCGCCCGCCGGGCGGTGTTGCCCCCGGGGACCGAGGTGCATCTCCTCGACGCCCGGGGACGGGACTACCGCGCCCGCCCGCTGCTCCCTCGCGACGTCAACCGGGGGGAGCTTTGGACCCCCATCGTCCGGTCCGACGACCTCGTGGTGGAGGTGGTGCTGCCGGCCGAGGCCCGCGACCGGCTCGTCCTCGACATCGACAAGCTCTACGTCGGCTATCGCCGGTTCGGTCCGCCCCCTCCGTCCAGCGGGGCCTGCAACATCGACGTGGTCTGTCCCGAAGGGGACGACTGGCGGGACGAGATTCCCTCGGTGGCGATCATCGGCACCGGCGGGAGCACCTACTGCACCGGGTTCATGGTCAACAACACGGCCGAGGACCAGACCCCCTACTTCCAGACGGCCCATCACTGCGGGATCACCAGCCGGAACGCGGCGAGCTTCGTGGCCTACTGGAACTACCAGAGCCCCACCTGCGGCGCCCGGGGCGGGGGTAGCCTCGACCAGTTCCAGACCGGGGCGACGGTGGTCGCCGACTACGCCAGCTCGGACTTCACCCTGCTGCTGCTCGACGACGATCCGGACCCCGAGTTCGGCGTGACCTGGGCCGGGTGGGACCACTCCGGCGACACGCCGACCTCGGCGGTGTGCGTCCACCATCCCAGCGGCGACGTCAAGTCGATCTCCTTCGAAGACGACCCCCTGTCGATCACCAGCTACTCCAGCAACGGCAGCCCGGGCAACGGCACCCACCTGCGGGTCGCCGACTGGGACGACGGCACCACCGAGGGCGGCTCGTCGGGGGCGCCGCTGTTCGACCAGGACCACCACGTCGTCGGGCAACTCCACGGAGGCAGTGCGGCGTGCAGCAACAACGCCTCCGACTGGTTCGGTTTCTTCTCGGCGTCGTGGACCGGTGGGGGCACCAGCAGCTCGCGCCTGTCGGACTGGCTCGATCCGCTCGGCACCGGGCAGGAGACGCTGGACACGTTGAACCCGGGGGCGGTGGGGCTGCAGGTCACCCCGGGTACCGACGCCGACCTCTACGGGCCGGCGGGCGGACCGTGGGAGCCGGCGTCGGCGAGCTGGACCGTGGAGAACGTCGGCGAGACCACGGTCACCTTCGAAGCGACGGTGGACGTGGCCTGGGCGCAGTTCGACAACTCGGGCACGACCCTCAACCCGGGCCAGGCGACCACGGTGACCGTCACCCCAGACGCGACGGCCGGCGGGTTGGCGGTCGGGTCGCACGATGCCGTCGTCAGCTTCATCAACACCGACACCCACGAGGGGGACACGACCCGCACCCTCACCCTGCACGTCGGCAACACCAGCGTGGTGCAGGAGTGGGACATGTCGACGGATCCGGGGTGGGACCTGGAGGGCGGGTGGGCCTGGGGCCAGCCGTCGGGCCGAGGC
>RFKJ01000501.1 GCA_003694325.1 Deltaproteobacteria bacterium | reverse complement strand
TGGGTGGCCGGCCCGGTCGAGGCCGTGCTGCCGACCCTGGACCTCACCCGCCCCCTCCGGGTGGTGGTCGACCCGCCCCGGGCCGGGCTCCATCCCAAGGCCGCGGACTTCCTGGCCGGCCTCGACGCCGACGTCCTCGTCTACGTCGCCTGCAACCCCGCCAGCCTCGGCCGGGACCGGGCGGTGCTCGAAGCGGGGGGGTGGGAGCTGACCGACCTGTGGGCGGTGGACCTCTTTCCCCAGACCCGGCACGTCGAGGCCGTGGGCCGCTTCCGGCGACGGCCGGGCGGTTCCCCGCCGCCGGGACCGTGAGGGTGCCCCGCCGGCGGTCGCCGGCGGGTGATGGCCGACCAGGGACGGGCGGTCGCGGGCCGGCTGGCCCGGCCGCTACAGGCGGGGACCGGCGTTGCGGATGGCGTCGCTGGCGCCGGACTCGAAGGTCTTGAAGTTGTCGATGAACAGCCGGGCCAGCTTGCGAGCGGTGGCGTCGTAGGCCTCCTTGTCGGCCCAGGTGTTCCGGGGGATCAGCACCTCGGGCGGCACGCCGGTGCACACCGTCGGCACGGCGAACCCGAAGACCGGGTCCTCCACGGTGGGGGCGTCGCGCAGCTCACCGGCGTGGATCGCGTCGATGATCGCCCGGGTATGGGCGATCCGCATGCGGTGGCCGACCCCGTAGGGCCCGCCGGTCCAGCCGGTGTTGACCAGCCAGGTGTCGGCCCCGTGCTTCTGGATGCGCTCGGCCAGCATCTCGGCGTAGCGGGCCGGGTGCCAGACCAGGAAGGGGGCACCGAAACAGGCCGAGAAGGTGGCCTCGGGTTCGACGACGCCCACCTCGGTGCCGGCGACCTTGGCGGTGTAGCCGCTGATGAAGTGGTACATCGCCTGCTCGGGGGTCAGCTTCGCGACCGGGGGCAGCACGCCGAAGGCATCGGCCGTCAGGAGGATCACGTTGTTGGGGTGTCCCCCGACGCACGGGATCCGGGCGTTGTCGATGAAGTGGATCGGGTAGCTGCAGCGGGTGTTCTGGGTGATCGAGGTGTCGTGGAAGTCCACCTCCCGGGTCTCGGGGTCGTAGACCACGTTCTCCAGGACGCTGCCGAAGCGGATCGCCTTGTAGATCTCCGGTTCGTCGGTCGGCGAGAGATCGATGGCCTTGGCGTAGCAGCCGCCCTCGATGTTGAACACGCCGTGGTCGGACCAGCAGTGCTCGTCGTCGCCGATGAGGGCTCGGTTGGGGTCGGCGGAGAGGGTCGTCTTGCCCGTGCCGGACAGCCCGAAGAAGATGCTGACCTTGCCGTCGGGTCCCATGTTGGCCGAGCAGTGCATCGACAGGACGTCCTGCTTGGGCATCAGGTAGTGCATGATGGTGAACACGCCCTTCTTCATCTCGCCGGCGTACTGCGTGCCGAGGATCACCATCTCCTTGCGGCCGAAGTGGAGGCTGACGCTGGTCTTGCTGTCGACCCCCGGGGCGTGGCGATTGGCCGGGAACTCGCCGGCGTTGAAGATGACGTAGTCGGGATCGCCGAACTCCTCGAGCTCCTCGGGGGTGGGCCGGATGAGCATGTTGTGCATGAACAGGGCGTGGTAGGCCCGAGTGGTGATGATGCGGACCTTGATCCGGTAGCGGGGATCCCAGCCGGCGAAGCCATCCACCACGAACAGCAGGTCGCGGGTGTTGAGGTAGTCGATGGCCCGGTCGAGGTTGAGCCGGTAGCTGCTCTCGGGGAGCTTGAAGTTGACCGGCCCCCACCAGACGTCGTCGCGGGACGAGGGCTCGTCGACGATCCGCTTGTCCTTGGGAGAACGGCCGGTCTTTTCGCCC
Organism: Deltaproteobacteria bacterium; assembly: GCA_003694325.1. Classification (GTDB taxonomy): domain Bacteria; phylum Myxococcota_A; class UBA796; order UBA796; family UBA2385; genus J125. The sequence goes on along the minus strand of RFKJ01000501.1, from coordinate 5,029 downwards.
GACAGGGCGATGAGGGCGCCGCTCGACGCGATGTGCGAACCCTTCTCGTAGCGAAGCGCGTACTCGTAGAGGCGGGCCGGGGTGGCGTTGCGGATGATGTGGGTGGTCTCGATGCCGTACCGGGCAAGGCTGAAGTCGGCCATGGGGTGCTCCTGGGGTCGCCGCCCGCCTATCGGGATGCGCCGCGCGTGCCACCGTGGGGTGGCGGCCGGTGCGACCCGCCCGACCGGGAGCCCCGGTCGGCACGCAACTTGCTAGCCGCCCCACCGTGGGGCGGTCTGCCCCTTCCACCCCCGGGAGCCCACCATGTTCCGTCTGCTCGCCCCTCACTCCTCGCTGGTCCTGCTCGTCGCCCTTGCCGCCTGCCGCGGCGGGGGTGCTCCCTCGATGGATCCCGAAAATCAGCCTGGGAACGGTGAAGTCGCTGGCGTCGCCTCCGCGGGTGACGGCGACGTCGACCCCCGCGCCCGGGAACTGCAGGCCATGGCTGCGGGCGTCTTCCAGCCGCTGCCCGCCGAGCCGGTGGCCGGGGACAACGACCTGAGCCCGGCGCGCGTCGACCTCGGTCGGATGCTGTACTTCGACGCCCGCCTCTCGAAGAACCAGGACATCTCCTGCAACTCATGCCACCAGCTCGACCGCTTCGGTGTCGACGGGGAGCCCACCTCCCCGGGACACAAGGGCCAGCGAGGCAGCCGCAACAGTCCCACGGTGTACAATGCTTCGCTCCAAATTGCCCAGTTCTGGGACGGTCGGGCGGCCGACGTCGAGGAGCAGGCCGGTGGCCCCATCCTCAACCCCGTCGAGATGGCCATGCCGTCGGCTGAGGCCGTCACCGCCCTGCTGAAGTCCATCCCCGGCTACGGCCCGATGTTCGCCCGCGCGTTCCCAGGCGTCGACGATCCGGTCAGCTACGAGAACGCCGCGGTGGCCATCGGCGCCTTCGAGCGCGGGCTGCTGACGCCGGGGCCGTTGGACCGCTTCCTCGAGGGCGACCTCCTCGCGCTCACCCCCGAGCAGCAGGAAGGGATGCGGACCTTCATGGAGGTCGGCTGCACCACCTGCCACACCGGCGCCACGGTGGGCGGCCAGATGTTCCAGAAGCTCGGGCTGGTGAAGCCCTACGAGACCGCAGACCTGGGGCGGTACGAAGTCACCCACCAGGAAGCCGATCGGTACGTCTTCAAGGTCCCGAGCCTCCGCAACGTCGCCGAGACCGGTCCCTGGTTCCACGACGGCAGCGTGGGGACCCTGGACGAGGCCATCACGCGCATGGCCCGGCACCAGCTCGGCAAGGAGCTGACGCCCGAGCAGGTCGCGTCCATCGCCACCTTCCTCGGTGCCTTGACGGGCACGGTAGACTCGCAGTACACGGCCAGACCCGAGCTTCCTGCTTCGGGACCCGACACCCCCGCCCCGGATCCCTCGTGATCGTCCTGTTCAGCCTGTTCATCGCCTGTGGGGGAGGCAGTGACGCGGCCCCCCCGGTCGCTGCGGCCGACCCCGCGCCCGCCCCGGCACCGGCCGCCGCGCCGGCCGCGGCGCCCTCGGCCGAGCCCGCGGCGCCGCCGGCGCCCGCCTCCACCGGTGACATCGACGTCGCCACCCTCAAGGCCCGAATCGACGCCAGGGGGGCGTTCGTGGTGGATGTGCGCACGCCGGGCGAGTTCGCGCAGGGTCACGTCCCGGGTGCGGTGAACATTCCCCTGCAGGAGCTGAAGGCTCGCATCGGGGAGCTGGAGCCGCACCGGTCGGAGGACTTCGCCGTGATCTGTGCGGTCGGCGGCCGGTCGGCGGCGGCGGTGGACTACCTCCGCAGCCAGGGCTTCGACAAGGTCGTCAACGTGGTGGGAGGCACCAAGGCCTGGGTGCAGGCGGGGTATCCGGTCGAATAGGCGGTCGGTGGTTCCGGCAGCGGGTGCCGGCTGCGGCCCGGCCGGTTCCGGGATGATGCCGCGGCACGTGGAGCGGTTCTGAAGCGATTCCTGTCCTGGCTCGGCGTGGTCCTGCTCGCCGCCACCTTGGTCGGCGCAGTGGTGGCATGGCCACGATGGGTGGAGGTGCGGGACGCCACCATCCGGCTGGCCGACGCGCACCTTGCCTACGAGGTCTCCCACCCGGGCTGGTCCTTCCCCGCGCGGGTGTGGTCCGACTCGGTTCCCCTGGACACCCCGCCCGAACGCCTGGTCGAGCAGGCCCACCTGCGCGGGTACCAGGACGCGTGCCCGGCCACCGAGCCGGGGCAGGTCTGCCCCGACGACGGCACGGTCGTGCCCCGTGGCGGGCGGTTCCCGGAAGGGGTGCAGCCGCCGGGCACCGAGGGCTGGACCCGGCCGCTGGCGTTGGAACCGGTACGCTTCGGCACCCTCATCGGCCCCGACGCCGAGATCCGGGAGCACCTGCCGGTGGATGAAGCCCCGGAGGTCCTGCTCGCCGCCATCGTCGCCGCCGAGGACGAGGACTTCTACTCCCACCGTGGTGTCGACGTGCGCGGCCTGTTTCGCGCCGTGCTGGTCAACGCCCGGGGCGGTGCCTACGCCCAGGGGGCCAGCACGCTCACCATGCAGGCGGTGCGCAACCTGTCCCAGGACAAGGAGAAGACCCTCCGCCGGAAGGTGCGGGAGGCGGCCGCGGCCCTGGCGCTGGACCGGGCGCTCGGCAAGGAGGGGGTGCTCCAGATCTACCTCGACGCGCCCTACCTCGGCCAGGACGGCAGCTTCTCGATCTGCGGCTTCCAGGCGGCCGCGCGGTACTACTTCGGGGTGGACGCCCGCGACCTGAGCCTGTCCCAGGCGGCGACCCTGGCGGGGATCCTCCCGGCGCCGGGTCGCTTCGCCCCGGACCGACACCCCGAGGAAGCCCGTCAGCGCCGCGACATCGTGCTGGCCCGCATGGCGGAGGCCGGCTGGGACGTCGCGGCGGCGATGGCCGAGCCGGTTCAGGCCCACCCCCACCCCTGGCCCGAGGACCGGTATCCCTCCTATCTCCAGGCCGTCCGGAGCTGGTTGGAGCGGTCGCTGGAACCCGGGACGCTGTACGGTGCCGGCCTCGACGTGTGGACGGCCCTGGACCTCGCGGCCCAGGAGCGCGGCGACGCGCTGATTCCCGAGCGGCTCGCCTACCTGGAGAAGGCCGTCGGCCGCCGGGGCGACGCGCCGCTGGAGGCCGCGGGCGCGGTGGTCTCCTCGCGAAGCGGCTACCTCGTCGCAGTGTACGGCGGTCGGCTGCAGGCCCAGACCGACTTCAACCGGGCGACCCAGGCCCGGCGGCAGCCGGGTTCCTCCATCAAGCCCCTCGTCTACGCCCTGGCGCTGAGCCAGCGGGATCCGGACGGCCACCCCCGGTTCACCGCCGCCCATGCGGTGCGCAACAGTCGCGGGGTCTTTCCCGGGACCCACGGCTGGAACCCCCGCAACGTCGGCGGCGAGTACACCGCGACGGCCAGCCTGGCCTATGGCCTCGCCTGGAGCCAGAACATCGCCACCGCGGCCCTGCTCGCCGAGGCGGGCGGGCCGGAGGCCATGAAGGAGCTGGCGTGGCGGCTCGGGTTCGACACCACCGGGTGGCCCGACGAGCTGGGGCTGGCGCTGGGCCAGGCCGAGGTCACGCCGCTGGAGCAGGCCCGGTTCGTGGCCACCATCATCGGCGAGGGGCGCCTCGCCAGCGCCTGGCCGGTGATCTCGGCGACCGACCCGTCGGGACGGGTCCGCCTGCAGACCGAGGGCTTCGGCGAGCAGGTGCTCCCCCCGGATGCCGCGGCGCTCACCCGGGAGCTGATGCGCGGCGTCATCACCCAGGGAACCGGCGGGGCATCGCGAGGGGGCGGCGGCTACCCGGGCTACACCGGGCCGGCCATCGGCAAGACCGGGACCACCGACAGCGAAAAGGACCTGTGGTTCATCGGGGGGACCCCCGTCTACAGCGCCGCCTTGTGGATCGGCTACGACCGGCCCACCCGGATCGGGGCCAGCGCCAGCGACCTGGCGGCGCCGCTGTGGGGCTGGTGGATGCGATCCCTGCACGAGGGGTTGCCCAAGGAGGACTTCACCGGCTCGGTGGAGCTGACCTCGCGGGCGATCTGCCGGGAGTCGGGGTTGCGCAGCAACGGCACGTGCCCGCTCATCGGGGCGCCGTTCATCCCCGGCACCGAGCCTCGGCAGGTCTGTCCCATCCAGCACCCGCCGCCCGAGTCCGACGAGGCGGGGGGCCACCCCCGGTACGAGGGGTTGTGGCGTCGGCGGGCCCGAGAGCAGGAGGAGGCCCGGGCCCGACAGGAACAGGAGGAGCGGGGAGGCGAGGAGCTGTCCGACGCCGATGCCCCAGGCCCGGCGGACGCTGGCGCGACGGGTGCGTCGTCGTCGGGGGCCGACCCCGGGTAGGCTGGTCGTTGGAGGTGTGCCCATGGCGACGGCGAGCAACGGGGAACGGGCGACGGCGTGGGAGGACGTGCGGCCGGGGCACGCCCGGGTCCTGCTCGACGCGCCGGGCGGGGCGCCGCCGGCTCCGTCGGGGTGGTGGGTGGTGCGGGTGCGGTGTGACGGTCCGCCGCGGATGCTCGGCCCGGTCCACGACGCAAGGCGGCAGGTCGATCGCCTCGTCGGCGCCCGCACGCCCGTCGTCGAGCTTGCCGCGGATCGCCTGCGCAGCGGCCTCCGCCGCCGGCTCCTGGGGGAGGACGCGGTGGAGGGGTGGCCCGAGGACGGGGACCTCGTCGCCGAGCTGAACCGACTCGCCGACTCGGTGGACGGCCCGGCGGCCCTGGTGTTCGACGCGGTGGACGCCGCCGATGCGGCGACCCTGGCGTTCCTCTTGCGGGTGCTGGCCCGCCCGGGCTGGCTGCGGCCGGCCGTGGTGCTGGCGGTCCGAGGACAGCCCTCGGGCCAGGTCCGGACGCTCGTCGACGCGGTCTCCCGGGCCGAGGGTGAGGGAGCGGTCCGACGACTCGAGTCCCCGGAGCCGCCCCCGGCTCCCCCAGCCGAGCTGCCGCCCCTGCCCTTCGACACCGCCCAGGTCCTGCGGGCGGCGGCCG
>RFKJ01000500.1 GCA_003694325.1 Deltaproteobacteria bacterium | reverse complement strand
GCCTCGGCCGCCGCGGCACAGCGCTCCGCATCGAGCTGCTCGGGAAGGGCGGCCGGCCCCCAGTACAGCGGCGTCTCCGCCAGGTCGACCGCCGCCGGCACGATGACCGCCATGGTGGGATCGTCGTAGCCCCACGTGATGCGCTCCACCGGCCACGGGCCGGCCATCAGCACCGGGGAGAGGTCCTGCCGCGGCCGCGACAGCTCGGGGTCGACTTCGACCACCAGCAGCCACCCCTCCGTCACCACCGGCCGGTCGGCCCGCCAGGTGTAGCGCCATCCCTGGTGGACCCGGAAGGGCACGGCGATCCGCAACGCGACGGTCCGATCCGGGCCGTTGCCCGGCTCCGGGGGGGCGGCCGCGGGGCCATCGGTCGACGGCGTTCCGGCCACCGCGGCCATGATCCAGATCAGCGAGCACGAGACCATCACTCCCCCACCAGCATGAGGTCATCGAGCCCCAGGCGGCCCATGGGGCTGCCGTGGGACGGGCCGAATCGCAGCTCCACCGCGGCGATGTCGGACAGATCCAGGTCCGGTTGGACGGCCTGGAAGGCGTCCAGTCGCACCCGCAGTGTGTTCCACTCGTTCGACCACCCGGTGCCCGTGCCGTAGCCTCCCCGCTGGTAGGGCCGGGTCACGAGCTGCCCGAAGGGCGCCAGGGGCAGGCTGGCCTCGGTACCGGCGCCGTCGATGAGCACGGCGGTGAACGACAGCGGGGCGTCCAGCTCGTCGGTGAGCGGGTGGCGGGTCCCCTGGCAGGCCCGCAGCGACAGGAAGGTCCAGTGCCGCAGGTCGCGCTGGTCGGGGGCGATCTCGGTCCGCCAGGTGCTGTCCTCCTCCCACTGGAAGACCACCCCGCGGGACCGGTCATCGTCGTCCTCGGCCAGGGTCATGCCGTTCATCGGGTCGCTGCCGGTCCAGGTGAGCTGCGCATCGGCGTCATCGAAGCGGTCCTCCGCCACCTCGGCGACGGTCGCGGTCACGGCGGTCCCGGCGCTGCTCCACGCCGGCAGGGGGTTGGACTGGAAGTCGTCGAGGACCTGCCGGCCGCGGCTCGGCCCCGGTCGCCACTGGTTGGCGATGGTCAGCGCGTCGTCGAGTCCACCGTCGTGGAAGCTGCCGAAGCTGCGGGTGATCAGCTCGGCGGGCGCCGGGTTGCCCTCGACCACCCACTCCAGCAGGGCCAGGTAGGTCGACCGGGCCACGTCCTGGGCCGCCTCCGGTCCGATGAGGTCGGGCCCGGTGCCATCGGACGGCCCGCAGCAGTTGAAGTCGTTGTGGGAGGCACCGTGGACATAGGTGACGGCGAGGTCCTCGGTGGCGGCCTCGGCGATGCGCAGGTACTGCACGACGCCGCTGGACGGCGCACCCGTGACATCCCCGTCGGCCGACCCGGCGATGAGGTGGTACCAGCGGTCGTGGGGGTTGCTGTCGGTCACCCCCAGGAAGACCGTCGGCGCGATGCTGCTGATGAACACGATGTCGTCCGCCGTGTAGGCCTCGATGGGCGTGTCCTCGGGGATGTCGCCTTCCACGAGGCGATCGTAGGCCCGCACCACCCCTTCTCCGCCCCGGCTGTGCCCGATCCAGGCGATGCGGTGGACGTCCACCATGCCCACCAGCGCGCCGTCGGCGATCCGGTCGAGGTTTTCCAGGAACCACTCGGTGTTGTTCAGGGTGGTCCACGACGCCGTCTCGATCCCCGGTCCGGTCTCGTTTTCGTGGGCCATGACGACGTAGCCCCAGCTCGCCAGGTGCTCGCCCAGGTAGTCGTACCAGCGGTAGTCGTGGCCGTTGCCATGGCTGATCACGACGAGCGGCCGGGGCCCGATGGCACCGACGATGTCTTCGATGTCGGTGGGATGGTACAGCCGCTGCCCCAGCCAGACGTCCTCGCGGTACTGGGTGGTGGTCACCTCGTGCGGCCCCGGCTCCGTCAGGTCCCCCAGGATCCACATGGCCGGGGAGGAGTCCCCCGGCCCCTCGAACAGGTCGCCCGGCGACAGCGTCCCGTCGTCGTCCAGGTCCAGGACCACGTCCCAGCCGTCCGCGATGACACCGTCGGAGACGCCGGCCGGCCCGTCGAAGGGCTGCCAGGAATCCCCCGGCGGCCCCTCCCCGGTGATGACGACCCGGTCGGGGCCGCCGGTCTCGTCCACCAGCAGCGGGAACTCCGCCCAGTCGGCGAGGTCGCGGTGGGCCACGACGTACAGGTCGGCGCTGCGCCCGGCGAGGTCTCCGTGCAGGTCGGCGTCGATCGCCACGGTGGGGCCGTCCTCGAAGGTGAACGCATCCACCCGGTCGAACCACGGCGCATCGGGCAGCTCGCGCCCCACCAGCTCCCGCCAGGGCGCCACCCGCAGGGGCAGGGTCGCCGGCTCCGCCGCGCACCCCCCGCCCACCTCGGCCACCAGTGCCACGTCCTCGGCCGGCGCCTCTCCCTGGAGGAGCAGGGTCCGGGGGAGGGTCTCGACCGGCAGGGTGACCGGCAGTCCGAGGGCGGTGCCGTCCTCGTCGAACAGCGAGACGGCCGCCCCCCCGGCGGTGTCGGCGCCGCCCGCCACATCGAGGACCACCTCGACGCCGGCAAGCCCTTCGGCCGCCCGCACCACGACCGGCCGCAGGGAGAAGCGCCGCTCCTCCCAGGGTAGAGCCGGGTCGACCAGGCGGACCAGCGCCGGAGCCGTGGCATGGGGCCCGATGCCCGCGTCCAGCTCGACCGCGCAGGACAGGCAGCCCCAGGCGTCCTGGCACAGCTCGTCGGCGGCGCACTCCTGCTGGTCCTGCACGTCGCCGGCGGCGTCGCACCACACCGCCCGGTCGTCGACGCAGATCAGCTCTCCCGCGTGGTCGTCGCACTCGTCCGGCGTCGGTCCGGTGTCGCCACCGTCTCCTCCGCCGCCGTCTCCCCCGCCGCCATCGGCCACGCCACCGTCGGCGCTGCCGCCGTCACCGAGCCCCGCGCTGTCCGTCCCCGCACCCTTGTCCCCGCAGCTCCACAGCAGGCCCAGCAACAGGAAGGTGGCGGTCACGTCGGGTCCGGGTCGGAGAGGGCAGGTCAGGGGAGGGGAGGGGACGAGGCCGGGCGCTCCCGGCGGGCAGGCCCCCGTGAGCAGGCCCCCGTGAGCAGGCCCCGGCGAGCAGGCCCGAGGGCCCGGGCGCGACAACGCCGCCGCCCGGCCCATCGTAGTCCGATCCGGGACCGGAGGGTGGACCCTCCCACCGGCCGGCCCGCAGGGGCCGCCCCGCCCACAGGGGGCGGTTGCGGAGAGGGTCGGCGCCGGCTACCCACCGGCCACCCGGCGACGCCTCCCGAACCTCCGACCCGCCACGCTGGAGTCGGGGACCGCGGAGGTCGTATCTCCTTCCGCGCCGTCCGTCCGTGACCGGCGCAGGGGCACGGGCAGCCCCTGTCGATCCTGCACCCGGCCCGCTGGCCCGTCAGCGGACCTCCTCCCCGGAGAACGATGTACACCGTCACCCTTGGCCCCGACCAGAAGCAGACCTTCGGCGACCGCAAGGAAGCCATCCTCGCCGCCCGCGCCCTCAGCAAGGAGCGCCGCAGTCCCGTCAAGGTCGTGCGCGACGACGGCAACGAGCAGATGGTCTACCAGCGCGGACAGCTCACCGAAGCCACCTTCGTGACGCTGGACCAGCGCGGTCGCAAGGCCCGGGCCTGAGCACTCTTCCCGGAGGCGTCCACCGACCCTCCGGGCACCCCTACTCCTCCGGGGCCTCGACCCGCCCCTACTCCGTCCACACCGTCGAGAAGTCGCAGTCCCCCGATGGCGTCACCTCGGCGCAGCCGTCGGGGAAGGTGATCCGGGGATCCTCGTCCTCCCACACCGACAGCGCGAACTCGACGATCTGCTCGAAGGCTGCGGCCCCGGCGGGCGTGTCTCGCGCCGCGAAGCCGTGCACGTCGTAGGCGCCGGTGGCCGGCACCCGGTACTGGGTCAGGCCGGCGCCGGTGCGGACCTCGTCGGCCGAATCCAGGCCCGGGATCTCCTGGAGGGCGGGACCCACCATCCGGGCATCCAGCGCCACCGCGAGGATGTCGGTGCCGGCGTTGGGCACCACCGGGTCGTCCATCGACTCCTGCAGCAGGAACATCGTCCCCTTGTCGATGGCGGCATCCGCCCACGCCGCTCCGTCGATGTCGTCCCAGGTCGTCTGGCTCATGATGAACTGGTGGATCACGTCGATGGCGTCGTCGTAGACGTTGGACAGCACCGGCTCGACCGCCGTGTCGTAGAGCAGGGAGCCGGGGATGGTGTGGGTCCAGGCACCATTGGGGACGTTGCACACGCTGTACCCGATCTGCGGGAAGCTGGCCGAGATCACGCTGCCCATCGCCCCCCCCAGGGAGCCCCCGGTCCACAGGGGCACCGCCATGTCCGGCCGCAGGCCGGCGTCGGGGTTGTCGAACCCGAGGATGGTGTCCGCCGCCAGCGCGTCGGACAGCGGCCCGTCGTCCAACACCCGGGCGATGGCCTGGGTGTTGGCCACCGCCTGCATGAGCCCGGCCGTCGACCCCTCGATCCCCTGCTGGAAGGCGTGGAGGGAGGAAAACAGCGGCACCAGCTCGGCCCCGGTCCAGCCGATGAACTCGGTGCTGGCCTTGGCGATCCCGTAGCGGGCGAAGTCGCTGTCGAAACTTCCGTCGGTGACATCGCCGCCGGTGCCGTGGCCGTAGAGGCTGACGTGGTAGTCGGCCTCGGCCACCGGCAGCATCACCCGGAAGGGCGCCTCGGTAGAGCCCTGGGGGATCGGCAGCCCGGCCTCGTCCAGGACCAGCCGACCGTCGGCCCCCCGGAAGTCGGGCACCCCGGTGACCCGGCCGCGCAGCACGCCGGCGATGTACGGGTCGCTGGAGGTCGCGAAGGCATCCAGCTCGACGGCCATCCCGTCGGCGGCAGCCGCCACCTGGTCGATCATCGACGCCAGGCGGCGGGTGGCGTCGTCCCGGCTGCGGGTCGTGAAGTCCCAGATCCGCAGGATGTGCGCCGGATCCAGCCCCACGTGCTCGACCAGCGCCCGGGTGGGGGCGTGGTAGGCGGCCAACGCCGCCTCCTCCTCGGTGGCCGGCGCCTCCAGGCCGAGGATCACCGCGGTCTCCCGGGGCCGGGCCGGGGTGCTGCCGTCGACGAGGCGGACATCGTCCGTCAGCACCACCACGTGCTCGGCGTCGGGCGCCAGCGGCCGGCGAGGGAAGCCGATGAGGATGCTGTCGGGATCGTAGTCGCCGCTGCCCGTCCAGACCCTCGTCCACAGCGGCACCGCCTCACCGTACCCGGGGTCGGTCGGTTCCGCGTTGTAGATCCGGAGTGCGGCGTCGGTGGACCACGCCGGGTAGGGGGCCAGCCCGTCGTCGGCCAGCACCCCGTCGATGGCGGTGGCCACCGGCGTCAGTCGACTGAAGCCATCGGCGCGGTTGAGCGCGCCGGGATCGTCGGGCACCGGCAGGGCGTCGGCGTCGACGGCCACCCGCAGCCCGGTCTCGGTCGACGGGTCCACCGTCATGAACGCGCTCGACGGCCACGGCAGCAGGCAACGCAGGGGGTCCTGGTCGTCGCAGTGGCGGGTCACGGGGGCCCGCTCTCCCGGCGCGCGATCGGGGAGCGACGACGGCGACCCCGTGTCGGGCTCACCGCAGGCAAGCAGGCTGAGGAGAAGCAGCGACATGCCGCGACCGTAGCGCCGCCGGAGCCCGTCGGCCACGGGGACCCGCCGGCAGCCCCCCGCCCGGGGCGATAGCACGAGGCGATGCTCCTCGCGCTGATCCTGGCCTGCGTCCCTGCCGATCCTCCCGCCTGGCTGCCGCTGGAGACCGTGACCCTCCCCCCGGGGGGGGAACCGCTCCTCGTCGACCTCCTCCCATCGGTCGAGGGCGGCACCCCGCCGTTGACCTTCCACGCCGACCCGGCCACCGGGGTCCGCACCGACACCCTGGGCAGCCTGCTGATGCTCGCCGCCGACCCGGCCTTCGCCGGGGCCACGGCCGTCCCTCTGACCGTGACCGATGGCGACGGCCGGGCCGCCAGCGCCGAGCTGCCGGTGCTCGTCGGCGGCATCGCCTGCCCGGTCACCCTGACCCACGACGCCAACTCCGAGGCCACCACCGCCGTCACCCTGGCCGGCGCCCTCGTCGACGCCGCGGGCGGCACCGTCGACTTTGTCGAGGACGAACCCGGCCGCTGGCGACTCGATCTACAGCTCGCCCCCGGGGCCTGGTCCTACCGCATCGTCGAGACCGTGGAATTCAGCGAGAGCACCGAGGACCGCAGCTACTGCGACGCCAACGCCCGCCAGGTCCTCTGCCCCGCCGGGACCTCCGACCCCGGCTCGGACCCCTGGACCCTGGACTGCTCCCAGCCGGACCCGCCCTGCGACAGCCTGCTGGTCGTCCCCGACTGCACCGTGCCGTCCCTGGCGTTGCAGCGGCTGGACGTCGATCGCGCCGCTGGCTCGCTGTCCGCCGAGGTCACGGTGACCCCCGCCGCCACCGGTGCGGCGGTCACCGAGGTCGCGGTCGAGCTCGACGACACGCCGGTCGAGGTGTCGTCCGACGGCGGGTCGTTCCACGTGGAACTCACCGGCCTGGCACCGGGTCGCCACACCCTCCGGGCCACCGCCACCGACGCCGCCGGCGCGGTGAGCGAGCCGCTGTGGGTGCCGGTGTGGACCGACGTCGACGATCCCCGCGAGGGGTGGCGGGACGGCCCGATGTACTTCGCCTTCGTCGACCGCTTCGCCAACGGCGATCCGACCAACGACGCGGCCGAGGGAGCCTCGGCGGAGATCGCCGACTTCGCCGGGGGGGACTGGGCGGGGATCCGCGACGCCCTGCCCTACCTCGACGAGCTGGGCGTGCGCACCCTGTGGCTGTCCAACCCCCAGGACAACGCCGCCGGAGCCTGGCCGGGCCAGTGCGACGCCGACTTCGCCGGCTACCACGCCTACTGGCCGACCGCGCCGCGCCGGGTCGAGGAGCACTTCGGCGACGACGAGGATCTCCGGGCGCTGGTGGCGGCGGCCCACGAACGCGACATGCGCGTCGTCATGGACCTGGTCATCAACCACGTCCACGTCGACCACCCCTACTACGCCGAGCACCGGGACACCTGGTTCAACGACGAGGCGCTCTGCGAGGACGCCGACAACTGGGACGACATCCCCGAGACCTGCTGGTTCGCCCCCTACCTCCCCGACCTGGACTACTCCCGGGCCGACGTGATGGTCACCATGCTCGACGACGCCATGTGGTGGGCCCGGACCTACGACCTCGACGGCCTGCGGGTGGACGCCGCCAAGCACATGCCCCACGCCGTGCAGTACAACCTCGCCCGCCGGGTGCAGGAGGGCATCGAGCACCGCGATGCCGGAGGCGACGAGGAGTTCTGGACCGTGGGCGAGACCTTCGACGGCGCCGATCGCATCGCCTCCTACATCGGTGACGACCAGCTCGACGGGCAGTTCGACTTCCCGCTGTTCTACGCCCTGCGGGCGGCGGTGGGTACCCGCACCGCGTCCATGCGGGACCTGTCGGCGACCATGCAGGACAGCCGCGGTCGCTACGCCGGCGCCCTGATGAGCGATTTCCTGGGCAACCACGACGTGACGCGGTTCATCACCGAGGTCGCCTGGGGTGGGGGAGATGTCTGTGCCGGAGACCCCCTGGCCCGAGCCGGCGTGCCCACCGACTCCTCGTGGGCCTACGACCGCCTCATCCTGGCCTGGGCCTTCGTCCTGACCCGCCCGGCGGTGCCGCTCATCTACTATGGCGACGAGCTGGGGCTCCCCGGCTACGGCGACCCCGACAACCGCCAGCCGCTGTGGTGGCACGTCGGCGACGCGCTCTCCAGCGTCGAAGACGTGGCCGACGCGGTCCGGGCGACCACCGGCAGCGACGATCCCGCTCGGGTCCTCCTCGCCGTCCAGGCCCTGGCCCGAGCCCGGCGCGATCACCCGGCGCTCCGGTCGGGGGACGAGACCGAGTGGTGGCTCGACGACGACGTGCTGGCCTGGGCCCGGGTGACCGACGACGACGGCGCGCTGGTGATCCTCAACGCGGGCGACGCCGACCGCCAGCTCAGCAACGGCGCGACCTTCGCCGGCCTCCCGGCCGCCGCCTCGTGGTCCGACGTGCTGACCGGCGAGACCGTGAGCTGGGCGGACGACCGGATCGAGGTGTCGGTGCCGGCCCGAGGCGCCCGGGTGCTGGTTCCTCGGTGATCGTCGCCCCAGGGCGCTGCTCCGCCGGCAGCCCGGGCGCCGCCGGCGCGTCCCGCCGCGCCCCGCTGACAGGGCACCCGCTTGTACTACAATGGACCTGCGCACTCCCCCGACCGCGCTCCTCGGCCCCCACCTC
>RFKJ01000499.1 GCA_003694325.1 Deltaproteobacteria bacterium | reverse complement strand
GGGCTCGGCGGGCAAGGGTGGTCGCGGCGGGCGGCGGGGGACGCGGCCGGTCAGAACGGCAGGGAGCGGGGCTTGCCTTCGAGGGGGCGGTAGTAGATCCGGACGTCGGCGTTGTAGTCGGGCACGGCGTCGCCCCAGAACACGATGGCGTTCTGCGACGGGTCGTAGGACCAGCCGCTGGTGTACTCGCCAGGAGCACCGGTGTCGCCGCCCAGCATCGCCTGGGGCACCTCGTCGCCCTCCACGAACACCCGGATGGTCGACACGTCGGGGATGGCCGACAGCGGGAACACGTTGCTGAGGTTCACCAGGAGCTGGCCGATCCGCTCCAGGTGCTCGGCGAAGTCGGCGACCTCGCAGGGAGGGGGCGCGTCGGGGTCGGTGATGTCCGGGCCCTGGGTGATGTCGGCGTAGAGACCCGCGGTTTCGTCGGCCACCTGGTGCAGTCGGCGCACGGACCAGTAGGGGACCGTCTCCCGCACCTCGGCGCCATTGCTCTGCTCGCAGGCGGTGGCCTGGCGGGTCTGCTCGTCGAAGCGGGGACCGATGACGGCGAAGTGGATGGTGTTGGGGAACTGGTCGTAGCTGGTGAGGTAGAAGGAGGCGTCCTCGTCCCCGGTGCTGAGGAACTGGGTGCTGTTGTCGCCCTCGTCGGTCACCACGACGAACACCACGGTGCTGTTCTCGCGGATGATGTCCGGCTCGGACATGATGTCGCTGTCGCCGAAGGTGCTGTCGTCGTCCTGGCCCGTCTCGGTGCCGGCGTAGGTGTGGAAGCAGACCTCGGGCGGGTCGGGGGTGGCCCGGCACAGCGTCAGCAGCGCCGCCTCCAGCGGCTGTTCGTTGCCGCCGCCCTGGTTGTCGCGCCAGGTGTCCCCGCAGCGGCAGTCCAGGTAGGCTTCGCTGATCTGTTCGGGAGGGCCGGGATCGTCGCAGTTCCAGTCGTCCTGGCTGAGCAGGCTCTGGTCCCAGTTGGTGGTGTCGCAGAGCAGCGTGTCGAGAAATGCCTGGGCGACGTCGGGATCCCCCCGGGAGACCACCGGCCCCACCAGGGTGCCGGCTTCGCCGGGTTCGAGCGCCGTGGAGGTGCCCTCGGTCGGGGTGACCGTGGTGGTGGTGATGCCGAGCTGGTAGTCGAGGACGCTGGTGCGGTTGGAGGTGTAGGAGATGTAGTTGTCGACGGCGTCGGACAGGGTCTCGGTCACCTGTCCGCCCGCCCCGGGGTCGGCGAGCTGGGTGATGAAGGTGTTGAAGTTGAGGGCCAGCGCCTCCGCCTCCTGCATCATCGACGGGGAGTTGTCGATGATGAAGACGACGTCCACGTCGTTCTTGAAGCTGGCCTGCTCGTAGCCGGCGAGGTTGAAGAACTCGTACCGGTTGCAGCTCGTCCCGGCGAGGAGCGGCAGGAGGGCCGCGACCAGGGTGCGGCCCGCGGACCCTGGCCGGGGAAGGCGCGGCAGTTGCCGGGGACGCTGTGGCGCACGGCGCGGGGGACTGATCATGCGGGGGGCTCCGGTGCGCGGATGAGGAGCACGCTCGGTTCGGACCGTGCTCGTCCCGACGGTGGACCGAGACGCCCGTCCGTACCCGCCGGGAGCGGCGATGGGCGAGTCTACAGGCCCCCTCGGGCGCCCGCAAGGCGAGGCGGGCGCCCGGCCCGGGGGCTTGACTCAGAGCTTGCGGACCAGCGAGTTGATGGTGTTGAAGGTCGTGGTGACCTGGGGCTGGATCCGCATGCCCCGCTTCTGGTGGAACTTCAGGAGCTGGTTCCAGATCTGGGTGATGTCGGTGCGGATCCGCTCGTAGTCGCGGGCGTCGACGAGGTCCTTGAGGCGGGTGACGGCCGGGGGCATCTCGGTGTGGACGTAGCAGGACACGATGCGGGAGATCGTCTCCTGCATCTGGCCGTGGATGGGGTCGTCCTCCTCCTCGGCGGCGTCGTCGTCCTCGGCGTCGTCGTCGTCGGCGGCGGCGTCGGCGGCGGCGTCCTCGGCACCGTCCTCGGCGGCCCCGTCCTCGGCGGCCCCGTCCTCGGCGGCCCCGTCCTCGGCGGCCCCGTCCTCGGCGGCATCGTCGGCGTCGATGGGCTCGATGGCCGAGTCCGGCGCGACCTCCACCGGCTCCAGCTCCTCCAGCTCCGAGACCAGGGAATCGCTGTCCTCCAGCTCGGCGATCACCGAGTCGATCTCGGCTTCCAGCAGTTCGGCCGGCTCGGCGTCGGGGTGGTGGATGGCGTCCTCGGCCACGACCTCGGTGAGCATCTGGTCGGCCCAGTCGAACAGCCCGTCGTCGTCGTCGCTGCCGTCGTCATCGCCCCCACCGGCGTCGGCTTCGTCGCCGTCGTCTTCGGACGACGCCGCGGCCTCGGTGGCGTCGGTGGCATCATCGCTGACCACCTCGCTGACATCGACGTCGAGGACCAGGGCGTCATCGCCCTCCTCGACGAGCTCCGGCTCGGCGGTCTCCAGCGCCTCGTCGCCATCCGCCCCGTCGCCATCCGCCGCAGCCTCCGGCTGCTCGGGCTCCAGCTCGTCGCCTGGCGGCGCATCGGCCGGCTCCAACCCTCCAGCCGCGCCGTCGTCGGCTTCGACCGCGAGGTCGGGCTCCCCGTCGGAGCCCCGGCGCAGCGGCTCCACTCCCCGCTCCTCCAGGAACCGGGTGCCGTTGCCGAACAGGTCGTCGAGGTCCTCGACGCTCAGGCACCCCTTGATCCGGGTC
>RFKJ01000498.1 GCA_003694325.1 Deltaproteobacteria bacterium | reverse complement strand
TCTTCGAAGCTGCCGACCGGCACGAGCCCCGACGCGTCGCTCCTCCAGCCGTTGGCCGCCGGACACAGCATGCGCCGTACCCGCCCCGAGCGCAGCACCTCCAGCTTGCGGTCCCCCAGCTCGACCGTCTCGACGGACGTGGGCCCCGTCCCGCGCGTCGGCGCGAGAGCCCCGGTCGCCGCGGTCGGCTGCGCCGGACTCCGGCGGGCGAGGGCCCCGATGATCGCCAGGCCCAGGGGCAGGCCCAGTGACCCGCCGACGACCGTGCCGTCCGGGGGGATCCCCAGCAGCTCGACGCGGAAGCCGCGCCCGTCCAGCGACAGGCCGAGACTCAGGGTGAGCCAGTGGGCGACGGCGTCCGCCGCGCGACGGGCGGCCTCGCGCTGGCTGGGGTCGGAGCCCAGGCCCACGACGTCGACCTCTCCCTGCCCCTCCACCACCATCACCCGGACCCGGGCGAGGCGGGTCTGCAGGCGGCTGCTCCCCAGCACCGGCAGCACCGCCAGCACGTCGGTGTGACGGTCCAGGTCGCGACACAGCGCCAGCATCGCGTCGGTGGCGGCGTCGGGGAGCGGAGCGAGGCGCTCGCGGAGCCGGTCGAGGCTGTCGGTGGCGGCGGCGGGCAGCCACACGGGGCCGGGCTGGAGCAGGTCGACGCCCAGCAGGTCGGCCGCTTCCTCCACGCGCCGTTGCGACAGCTTGCCCGCGAGCATGCCGGGGACGAGCACGTGGCGGACCACCTGGCGTCCCGCAGCGGCGTGTCGGCGGCGCTCCATCTCGTCGGTGTCGGCGCGCGGGCTGGGGTGGGCCTGCAGCGCGTCCAGCGCCGACAACAGGATGGCGTCCGAGGCCTCGTCGGGCGGGGCGCGACGCCGCGTCGCGGCGTCCACCGCGTCGCGCAGCCTCTGCACGGTGCTTGCGTCGGCACGCGCCCGCACCCGCGCCGTCCACTGGTGCACACGACTCCACGACGCGGTCGGCGATTTTCGGGGACCCGGCCAGGACATGACCAATTGCATACGGGAAGCGGGCGATTCGTGCCAGTGCTCTACCGCGCACGGCCGGGTCGCGTGCCCGTCGTGTCCCCGCCGGGCCGTTCACCCGTTGTCCATATCGATGCAGCTACTCTGCGGTCCCCGAGCGGGAGCCACGATGAAAGCGGGCGCAGCCCCCTCGAACCACCCCGGCGCCGAGCCACTGCTCGATGTCGACTGGGACGGACTTTGCCGCCGACACGTCGGCGTGATGCTGGCGTCGGCGCGTCGATGTTGCAGCCGCTACGGCCTGCCCGGCTCCGAAGCCGAAGATCTCGTCCAGGAGGCCGTGCTCCACAGCATGCCCCGCCCCATCCGCGGTCACACCGAAGAAAACGCCCTGCGCTACGTCCTGAGCGCCATCCGGAACCGCGCCTGCGACCGGGCCCGCCACAGCCGCCACAACCGCCGCGTCCACCTGGGCCCCGATCAACCGGACCTGCAGCTCGACCGCCTCCACCTGGCCACGCGGTCGGTATCGCGGCCCCTCGATCTCGACACCATGCGCGAGGTGCGCGCGCTGTCGCTGGCCCGTGACCGGCTGGCGCTCCACGTCGACCGCAGTCGCGACGTCGCCCGCGCGCAGGTCGACGCCCTATTCGCCCTGCGGGCCGTGGGGCGCAGCGCCGCCGAGCACGCCGCGGCCGTCGGGGCCACCCCCGCCCAGGTCAAGAAGTGGGCCGAGCGCGGCGCCTACCTCGTGGAGGGCTGGCTCCACGCCCGCTGCCACACCCGCCCGCTCCAGTCCGACTGGCCCCCGCTGCGGCAGCGCTACTGGGCGCGCGGCCATGCCGCGGCCCTCGCCTGCCGCTTCGTCTCCGACTCGGAGGACCCCGATGCCCCGTGACCTCGACGACCTGGCTGCCAACGACCCGGCTGCGAACGACACAGTCGCCCGTGAACGGGCCCTCCTCGACCGCCTGCGGGCCGCCGTCCGCTTCGAGCAGGAGCGCAGCCTGCGTCCGGCCGCCTGGCTGGTGGCCGAGGTCGACGACGAAGCCCTCGCCCGAATCATCCCGGGGCCCGAACCCGTCGAGATCGAGCTGCCCGCCGACGGCGAAGAACTCGTGCTCCGCGACGAGCTGGGCACCGTGCGGGCCCGCATCGACCTCCTCGGTCCCCCGCTCGATGCCGTCCGCTGCGACCGGGGTCGGCTGGAGCTGTCCCTGCGCTGGCCCGACCTCGACGGCGGCCCGATCCTCGCCGTCGTCGCCCGCGGGCGCATTCCACAGCGCCTCGCCGCCGCCACCAGCCCGGCCGAGTCCGGCCCCGTCGTTCCCGTCGGCTTCACCCGCCTCGGCGCGCCCCACCTCGACCCCGACGGCCTGTTCACCCTCGAAGCCTGGTGCGACCCCCGCCTGTCCGGCCGCCGCGTCGTCGTCGACGTCCAGGGACTGGGCCGCTTCGACGGCACCGTGGAACCCCAGGGTGCCTTGCGGCTGATGGTCGACAGCCCCCAGCGCGGACGCTCCGGGCCCGTCGAACCCGCGCGGATCCGGGTGTGGCTGGTCGAGGAGGACGAGGGCTGAATTTTTCTGCCGCGGGCGTGTCACCGCGGGGAGGGGGGGCCGTCGTTGGAATGCTTCCCCGCCCAGGGGGATGGCGTCACCGAGGAGCTGGGCATGCTGCGGCGCACCGCGATCATCGTCACGTCACTGCTGTGCGCCTGCGGATCCGACATCCTGATCTCCGAGAAGGGCACGACCGACGGATCATCCACGGAGGGTGCGACCTCGGACAGCGGGGCGGGCGCAGTGGACCTCACGGATGGTGGCGGCGCCTCCGACGGCGGCAGCGCCTCCGATGGCAGCGCCGCCGACGGCGGCAGCTCCGACGGTGGCGCAACGGACGGCGGCACCCCCGACGGCGGCACCTCCGAGAGCTGCCCCGCCGGCATGGTCCGGATCGACGACGTGACGGGTCTGTACGCGGCGGGGTGGTTCTGCGTCGACGAGGTCGTCAGCGCCGAACTCGATCCCCTCGACGCCACGGCCGACTGTACCGGCCGGTCGGCCGAGGTCTGCCCGGTGGCCGCCATCCAGCTTGGGGTGGAAGCGGGGCTGGACTTCGGTCGGTCGGGCGAGTGGATCGCGACCACCGAAGACCCGGGGTGCTGCTGCCCCTGCGGCGCTGGCTACCAGGACAGCGAGCGTGCCTTCAGGATGTGGCGGGAGTCCGAACCCGACGGCTACTGCGAGTGCTGGGACCCCTCCCACGTCACCGAGTACCTGTGTTGTGCGGCAGGAGGGCGTTGAGATGTTGGTTGTGCTGCTTGCGTTGTCGGGCGCTTGTGTCTTCGTCACCAAGGATGACGAAGCGGGGCGGCTCGACGGTGACGGCGACAGCGTGCTGTGGCCGGACGACTGCGATGATGCCGATGCCTCCGTCGGCCTTCCCGCCCCATGGTACACCGACGGTGACGGCGACGGGTGGGGGGCCGGCGACCCGGTCGAGGCCTGCGCGCAGCCCGCGGGTCGGGTGGCTGCGGACGGTGACTGCGACGACGGCGACACCCGCTACCACCCGGGAGCGACCGAAGACGACTGCACGGACCCCAACGACTACAACTGCGACGGATCGGTCGGCTATGCAGACGACGACGGGGACGGAACGCCGGCCTGCCTCGACTGCGACGACGCCGACGACACGGTGTACCCCGACGCCCCCGACACCTGGTACGACGGCTTGGACAGCGATTGCGGCGGCGACGACGACTTCGACGCCGACGGCGATGGGTACACCGTCGAGGGCGCGGACAGCGGCAGCGGCGACTGTGACGACAGCGACGACACGATCCACCTCGAAGCCGCCGAAACCTGGTACGACGGTGTCGACAGCGACTGCGGAGGGGACGACGACTTCGACGCGGACGGGGATGGCTACGGTGCCGAGGGGGTGGGAGGAGGCTCGCAGGACGACTGCGACGATGGTGACGCCGCCATCAGCCCGGGCGAGGTCGAGGTCTGCGGCGACGACATCCCTGAAGACTGTGATGGCGTCGCGCCACCGTGTGCCTGGCTCGACGTCACCGTGGATGATGCTGTGGCCGTGTTCGAAGACGCCGACGGCAGCGACCACATGGCCACGTCGGTGGCCATCGTCCCCGACCTCGATGGCGACGGCATCGACGATGTCGCCATCGGCACGCCCGACGACGACACGGCGGGCTCGGACTTCGGCGCGGTCTACGTCTTCTCGGGCCCGGTGTCCGGCAGCTACACGCCCGCCGACGCGGTCGCCGCCCTCTACGGTGCCGACGCCAACCACGGGCGCGCGGGCTACACCGTCAGCGGCATCGGAGACATCAACGGTGATGGCTACGGCGACCTCGCCGTCGCTGCATACAACAGCACCGGCCACCTCTACCTGCTGCTGGGGCCGATCAGTGGTGACATCTCCTTGGCCGACGCTGAAGGCCGCCACGCCGGCGAGCAGACCTGCGCCGGCGCGGGGCTGGCGGACAACATCCGGGGTGGCTTCGACGCGGACGGCGACGAGCTCGGGGACCTGCCGGTCGGGTCGCACGGCGATCCACGGGGTGGCGCCTACCTGTTGCTGGGCCCGGCCACCGCCAGTGGCGGGCTCGAAGACATCTACGCGGCCCGCTTCTACGACGACTCAAGCTCGGACGTGGGGGGCTCGGTGGAGGGGGCCGATGTCACCGGCGATGGGGTGCTCGACGTGTGGATCGGCGAAGGAACGGACTCTCGGGCGGCGACAAGTGCTGGCGCGGTCAGCCTCGTCGAGGGACCGGTGTCGGGTGATGTCGACCTCGCAAGCGCGGCATCTGTGCGAGTGCTCGGCGCCGCTGAGCACACGAGCCTCGGTCGCCCGATCTCCATTGCCGACCTCGACGGCGACGGCTACCTGGACCTCGCCGCCGGTGGGTTCACTGACTCCACCGCCTCCACAGAGGCGGGCGTGGTGTACGCCCTCGCCGGTCCCATCACCGCGGACGGTAGCGTCGCCGATCTCGCGATGGGAGTTCGTTTTGGTGTGGCGGAAGGCGAGCATGCAGGGGTACGCCTCCGCGCGTGCGGGGACCAGGACGGGGACGGCCGGGCCGACCTGGTGATCGGGACGAATCGGGCGTCCTCGGACGTGGGGCGGGCCTACGTCGTCCTGGGGCCGGCGTCCGGATCGGCATCGCTGTCGGATGCCTACACGATCATCGAGGGTGGCGCCGCCGGGGATCGGGCGGGCAGCGCCCTCTCATGCGAAGGCGACGCCACCGGTGACGGCCTGCGCGACCTGCTGGTGGGCGCCCCCTACGACGGCGATCCGGCCACGGAAGCCGGGCGCGCCTGGCTGTTCTCCGGCACGGGGATGTGATCATGCTGCTGCTCCTGATCTCCCTGCAAGCCCGCGCGGACTGTGTCGAGTCCGTCGACAGTGGCTCCCTGGTCGCCACGCTGAGTGCGGCAGAATCGGCCTTCGCCGGCATGCAGCTCGACGCCTTCCGGCATGCAGCTCGACGCCTTCCGGCGGGCGGCCGGCGGCGTCGGCCAGGCGGTGCCCTGCCTCGTCGAGCCGCTGACCCCGGTCGACGCCGCCGCGGTGCACCGGGTCGCCGCCTACCGGGCCTTCGTCGACGATGACCGGGAGGCGGCGCTTGCCGCCTTCCGCGCGGTGCGGGAGCTGACCCCGGCCTGGCGCCGGCCCACCTCGCTGGCCACCGAAGACAACCCCCTGCGGATCCTGTTCGACGAAGCAGTCGAGAAGGAAGGGCCAACGGCGACCATCGACGCCCCGCCCGGCGCGGCGTACCTGCTCGTGGACGGCCGGCGCAAGGCGGAGCACTACCTCGACCGGCCGGCCCTGCTCCAGGTGGTCGATCCCAGCGGCGCCATCACCTGGACCGGACTGCTGCAGCGTGGGGTCTCGGCACCGGACTGGGTCGCCCTCGGTCTCGCTCCCGCGCCAGACCTTGCGCTGGACGCCGCGGAGGCCGACCCG
>RFKJ01000497.1 GCA_003694325.1 Deltaproteobacteria bacterium | reverse complement strand
GCTCGAACATCACCGTGTCGCCGACGTTGAGCTGCACCCCCTCGGGCAGCTCCACCGCTTCCCCGTCGTGTTCCGCGAACAGGGTGAGGTGGACGGGCGGGCCGGTCACGGAGGGCGCCGCCTGCGCCGGGTCGGCGTCGGGACCGGGCGGGCGCTTGCTCGACAGCACCACCCCCGCCCCGATGGCGAGCAACGCCGCGGCGGCGAGCATCAGGATCCAGGGCGGCCCGCTGCGGGGGACGGCGGTGTCGGGCAGCGCGCGTCCGTTCGACCCTTCGCCCTGGCCTTCGGGCGGTCGGGGCGGGGGCGTGGCGTCGACGTGGTCGTCGCCGGAGGCGCGGTCCCTGGGGTCGGTCATGCGGGGCTCCCTTGGCTGGTGGGGATCATCCCACGGAAGTCGTCGCCGGGCGAGCCCCGATGGGGCGACGCCGCCACGGGCGCCCGGATCGGGCACCGGTACGCCGGCGGGGTACCCGGTGCGCAGGTGGCCGGCCGTCGGCGGCTGCCTTGACACCCTGCCGGCTGCGTGGCTCAATCCAGGTCCCCCGCCAGCCTGGCGGCTCGCCGACGCCGAGGACCCGAATGGACAAGCGGCCCGCTGTCGTGCTGTTCGCGTTGCTGCTGCCCGGCTGCGCCGTGAAGACGACCGCCGCCATCGTGGCGGCCGAGCAGGTGCTGCGCGATGCGCGGGAGTCGGGGGCCGAGCAGACGGCGCCCTACGAGCTGACGCTGGCCCAGGCCTGTCTCGACAAGGCCCGGGAGG
Organism: Deltaproteobacteria bacterium; assembly: GCA_003694325.1. Classification (GTDB taxonomy): domain Bacteria; phylum Myxococcota_A; class UBA796; order UBA796; family UBA2385; genus J125. Next base: position 4,378 of record RFKJ01000497.1, on the reverse strand, counting down.
AGTGGGCGGGCAGCCAGTACCAGGATGCCGACCGCCTGGCCGCCGAAGCGCGGGCCCACGCCCTGGAGGCCGAACGCATCGCCCGGCAGGAGGCTGACGTCGCCGGCGCCGGGGGGAACGTCGTGCCCGAGGAGGTCGCCCCACAACCGGCCCCCTCCGACGCCGAGCAGCCGCCGCCCACCGATGACAGCGAGCTGCTGGATCTGATCGAGGACGACGGCAAGGACGGCGAAGACAGCGACAGCGTCCTGCAGGACGACAAGCTGGACGAGGACATCTTCGAGGAGGACACCCCGTGAACGCCGGCCTCGCCGCGATCCTGGCGATGGTCGCCCTGGCTTGCGCTCCGGCCCGCCACCTCGACGAGGACCGCGACAGGCTGGCGGCGGAGATCGAGCGGCTGCGGGCCAACCGCTACGTGGAGCGGTGCGCGCCCCAGGCCTGGGCGCTGGCCCAGGCCCACCAGGAATTCGCCGAGGTGGAGCTGTTGCAGGGCGATGGAAACCGGGCTCGGGATCACCTCGATCTCGCGCTGGCCCATGTCGCGGAGGCCTCCGCCACGACGGCCGGATGCGCGCCCGGTGACCCCGACGGTGACGGCATCACCGACGATCTCGACGCCTGCCCGGCCCAGCCCGAGGACCTGGACGGCGACCGGGACGAGGACGGCTGCCCCGACGTCGACAGCGACGGGGACGGACTCGAGGACGACGTCGATGCCTGCCCGGCCGCGCCCGAGGACCTCGACAGCTTCAAGGACACCGACGGCTGCCCGGACGAAGACAACGACGGCGACGGGGTGGGCGATGCCCTCGATCGCTGCCCGCTGCAGGCCGAGGTGGTCAACGGCTACCGGGACGAGGACGGCTGCCCGGACACCCCGCCGACCCGGGTCGTCGTCAAGCAGAAGCAGATCGAGATCCTCGAAAAGATCCACTTCGAGCTGAACCGGGCGACGATCCTGCCCGACAGCTTCCCCGTCCTTGACGAGGTCGCGATGGTCATCCTCGACAACCCCGACATCCTCGTCCGGATCGAGGGCCACACCGACAACGTCGGCGACGAGGAGACCAACCTGCGCCTGTCGCAGGAACGGGCCCGGGCGGTGCTCGAGTACCTCGTGTCCAAGGGGGTGCCGCGGGACCGGCTCATCGCCGTCGGGTTCGGCGAGAGCCAGCCCATCGACACCAACCGGACCGAGGAGGGCCGGGCCCACAACCGGCGGGTCGAGTTCCACATCCTGCAGCCGCAGGGCGACGGCCCCTCCGATCGGTAGCCGTCGCCGGGCCCGTCTCGACGTGGCGGGTCGTGGCGAGTACAGGGGGCGGGCACGGGAAGTCCGGGCGCCGGCGCGTGCCGCCTCTCCACTCCACGGGCCACAGGGAGCCAGCATGACCCTCCAGCGCATCGCGGCCGACCAGCCGCCGCTCGCCACCATCGCCAGCATCGGGGACCACGTCGGCCAGGAGGTCACCCTGCGGGGCTGGCTCTACAACCTTCGAAGCTCCGGGAAGATCGCCTTCCCCCAGCTTCGCGACGGCACCGGCATCATCCAGTGCGTGGCCTTCAAGAAGGCGCTGGGCGCGGAGGCTTTCGACGTGCTGACCCACCTCGGGCAGGAGTCGTCGCTGGTCGTCGTCGGCGAGGTGCGGGCCGACGACCGGGCCCCGGGCGGCTACGAGCTCAAGATCAGCCGGTTCCACGTCATCCAGGACGCCAAGGGCTACCCCATCGCCCCCAAGGAGCACGGGCCGGCCTTCCTCCACGATCACCGCCACCTGTGGGTGCGCAGCCGTCGCCAGCAGGCCATCCTGCGCCTGCGTCACCTCTCGGTGCAGGCGATCCGCCACTACTTCGACAGCCGCGGCTACGTGCTGTTCGACTCGCCGATCTTCACCCCCAACGCCTGCGAGGGGACCTCGACCCTGTTCGAGACCGAGTACTTCGGTCGCCCGGCCTACCTCACCCAGTCGGGGCAGCTCTACCAGGAGGCCGGCGCCATGGCCTTCGGCCGGACCTACTGCTTCGGACCGACCTTCCGGGCCGAGAAGAGCGGGACCCGCCGCCACCTGACCGAGTTCTGGATGGTCGAGCCCGAGATCGCCTTCGCCGACCTCGACGACATCATGGACATCGCCGAGGACTTCCTGGTGGAGATCGTCGCCTTCGTCGTGGACAAGGGACGTCGCCACCTCGAGACCCTCGAGCGGGACGTCTCGCGCCTGGAGAACATCGTCAAGCCCTTCCCCCGCATCACCTACGACGAAGCCTGCGCCCAGCTCGCCGGGCTGGGCGTGCCGGTCGAGCCCGAGGACGACTTCGGGTCCCCCCACGAGACCCGCCTCACCCAGGAGTACGACCGGCCGGTGATGGTCCACCGGTACCCGACGGCGGTGAAGGCCTTCTACATGAAGGAGGACCCGGCCAACCCCGCCCGGGTGCTCGGGGTGGACGTGCTGGCGCCCGAGGGGTACGGCGAGATCATCGGCGGGGGGGCCCGCGAAGACGATCTCGACGTGCTCATCCGCAAGATCGCCGAGCACCGCCTGCCCCAGGAGTACTTCGAGTGGTTCCTGGACCTGCGGCGCTACGGGACCGTTCCCCACGGCGGCTTCGGGATGGGGCTGGAGCGATTCGTGGCCTGGATCTGCGGGATCCCCCACATCCGCGAGACGATCCCCTTCCCGCGCACCATCGACCGGCTCACGCCGTGACCGCCGCCGAGCTGGCCCGCCTGGTGGGCGGCACCCTGCATGGCGCCGATCGCAGCGTCTCGGGGGTGGGGCCGCTGGAGGGGGCCGGGCCGCACGAGGTCGCCTACGCCACCGGCCAGGTGCCGGACGACTGTCGGGCCGGCGTGCTGCTGGTGCGCCAGCCGGTTCCGGGGCGAAGCTGCGTGGTCGTCGACCACCCCAAGCTGGCCTTCATCCGCCTGCTCCGCCACCTGTTCCCCGAGACGGATGGGCTCGTCGAGCGGCCGCGCGGGGGCCGAGACAGCGATGACGGGCCGGCGACCTGGGTGGACGCCAAGGTCCACCCCACCGCCTGCGTCCACCCCACCGCCCGCCTGTCGGCGGGGGTGGTGGTCCATGCCGGCGCCTGGGTCGGAGCCGGCTGCGTCGTCGGAGCGGACAGCGTGCTGTTTCCCCACGTCGTCCTCTACCCGGGGACCGAAGTGGGGCGGCGCTGCCGGATCCACGCCGGTGCGGTGCTGGGCGCGGACGGTTTCAGCTACGAGCCCGGGGCCGATGGACTGGTCAAGGTGCCCCAGGTCGGGCGGGTCATCGTCGGCGACGACGTCGAGATCGGCCCCAACACCGTGGTGGACCGGGCCTTCCTCGAGGCCACCGAGATCGGCGATGGCAGCAAGCTGGACGCCCTGGTGATGGTGGGCCACAACTGCCGCATCGGTCGCCACGCGGTGCTGGCCGGGCAGGCGGGGCTCGCCGGCAGCGTCACCATCGGCGACGGCGCGGTGCTGGCCGGGCAGGCGGGGATCGTCGACCATCGCCGGGTCGGGGCCGGCGCCCGGGTGGGCGCCCAGGCGGGGGTCCACCGCGACGTGCCCCCGGGCGAGTCGGTGCTGGGCTCCCCAGCCATGCCGGTGCGGCTGGCCATGCGGGTGATGGCGGTGCTGCCCCGGCTGCCCGAGGTCGTGGCCCGGGTGCGGCGGCTGGAGCGCCAGGAGTAGGGCCGCCCCGGGGGCTCACGATCGGATCCGCCCCCGGATCCGGGCGAGGCGCTCGCGGGCCCGCGGGTCGCCGGAGAGGCGGGTGTCGAGGGCGTGGCGGGCCGCCATGGCGGCGTCGGGGTGGTGGACGGACAGGGCCTCGATGAGCAGCTCGACGAGGACCTGGGCGTCGGTGCCGTCGGCGACGGCGGCCACCAGCAGCGGAGTGGGATCGTCGTCGAGCGTGCCTCCCTGGAGCACCCGGGCGAGCAGGTCGAGCAGCCGCCAGGCCCGATCCTCGGCGTCGGTGGCCGCCTCGCCCCGGCCGCCGGCCAGCGCCCGGATCCGTCGCTCGTCGGCGTCCAGGGCGGCGATCACCGCCAGGCCGAGGCGGGTTTCGCGGGTGAAGGGCTCGCGCCCGGTGGCCGCCAGTGCCAGGGCTTCGCGCCAGGCCTGCTCGGCGGCGCGGAGGTCGCCGGCATCGCGGCGCAACCGCCCGAGGATGGCCAGGAGCTGCCCCGTCGCAGCCCGCTCTCCCACCCGTCGCAACCGGACGATGGCGGCCTCCAGAGCATCGGCGATGTCGGTCTCGGAGCCGTCGGCGGCGGCGATGGCGGCGAGGATCCGCCAGGCCTCGACCTCGCGATCGGGGCGCGCCGGGGGGCGGGCCGGGGCGATGGCCTCCTGGGCGGCCTGCCTGGCCCGGGC
>RFKJ01000006.1 GCA_003694325.1 Deltaproteobacteria bacterium | reverse complement strand
GCGGGGGGGCGGCACCTGTGGAACGCCGGGATGTTCGTGTTCACCGTCGGGACCATGCGCCGGGCCTTTGCGACCCACCTGCCCCGCAGCAGCCGGGCGCTGGACGCCATCGCCGATGACCCCGGGCGCCTGTCCGAGGTCTGGCCGGAGATGGACGCCACCAGCATCGACTACGGGATCATGGAACGGGCCGACGCCATCCTCACGGTTCCCTGTGATCCGGGCTGGTCCGATGTCGGCGCCTGGCCGGCGGCCGGCGAGCTGATGCCGGAGCTGGAGGGCGGCGTGGGCCGGGTCGACGCCGCGGTCGCCATCGACAGCAGCGGCAACATCCTGCACGCTCCGGGCAAGGTCGTGGCGCTGGTCGGGGTGCGGGACCTGGTGGTGGTCGACACCGACGACGCCGTGCTGGTCATGGATCGGGCCCGGGCCCAGGACCTGCCGGCTGTGCTCCGCGCCCTCCAGCAACGGGGCCTGGACCGCGCCACCTGACCGCGGGACCGCGAGACGCTCGGCAGGGCGGTCGGTTCAGTCCGAGCGGACGTCCATGACGCCGTCGCCGTCCAGGTCGCGGCCGGTCTTGACCACCCGCCCCTGGTCGTCGAGGTACTCCCACAGGTCGACGGAGCCGTCCCGGTCGGTGTCGCGTTCCTTGCGGCGGACCTTGGCCCCCTCGTAGTACTTGAACAGGTCGTAGGTTCCGTCGAAGTCGGTGTCGATCTCGGAGAGGACCCGCTTGCCCCCCTGGTAGTGGTCGGTCCAGTCGACCCGACCGTCGAAGTCGCCGTCCATCTCCTCCTTTTCGAGGACCCCGCTGTCGTCGAACCAGGCGCGGACATCGATCCGGCCGTCCCAGTTCAGGTCGGTCTCCTTGCGGACCATGAGGGGGGCGTTGTCCTCGCGCTCCCGCATGTAGTTGAAGACGTCGGCCCGGCCGTCGCCGTTGACGTCGATGGCCTGGACCAGCAGCCCCTCGGAGTTCACCTCCTCGGTGAGGACGCTGGCCCGGCGGACATCGGTGTCGGGCCCCTTGTGGCTGCCGCCGCAGGCGGCGAGCGGCACGAGGAGGAGCAACCCGAAGGGGCAGACAAGGGCAAGGGGACGGTGACGGGACATCGCGAACTCCGGGGCTGCGGAGACAAGGCCGAGGGGCACGCAGCCGTGCCCGAGTGTACTGGCCCCGGTCCCCGTGTCAACGGCGGGTGGCGGACCTTGACGATTCCCGCCGACGCGTCGAGGTCGTGCTAACTTGGCGCGGACGAGCATTGCCAGGGCCTGCGAGTGCTCGCGGCTCCGCATCCGATGGCCATCGCAGAGAGGTCTGCCGCCCCATGGAACCCTCCGCCGACGCCGGTGCCGAGGCATCCCGCCCGGCGCACCTGCTGATCGTCGACGATGAACGCGTGATCCTGCAGATCCTGCGGGCGGTGTTCGAGGACGAGCCCTACCGGATCACCACCGTCTCCACGGGCCAGGACGCGCGCCAGGTCATCGAGGAACAGGGCTGCGACATCCTCATCACCGACAAGAACCTGCCGGACCTCGGCGGGCTGGAGCTGTTGCGGCTGGCCAAGGAGCGCGACCCCACCACCGAGGTCATCGTGGTCACCGGCTACGGTTCGCTGGAGACGGCGATCCACGCCATGGAGCTGGGCGCCTACGACTACGTCCTCAAGCCCCTCAACAACGTCTTCGAGATCCGGCGCAAGGTCGAGCGGGCCCTCGATCGCCAGCGCATCGCCCGGGAGAACGCGCGGCTCCTCGAGCACCTGCGCAAGAAGAACGCCGAGCTGGAGGCGGCGCTGGCGGAGACCCGCGAACTGCAGGCCGAGCTGATCCAGTCCGAGAAGCTGGCCGGCATCGGGACCCTCGCGGCCGGGGTGGCCCACGAGGTCAGCAGCCCGCTGTTCGGCATCATGGGGCTGGCCGAGGCGATCCGCGACGAGGAGGACCGCGACCTCATCGTCGAGTACGCCACCGACATCATCGAGTACTGCGGGGGGATCCGGGACATCGTCAAGGAACTGTCGAGCTACTCGCGGACCGCGGCCCACGAGTACCGGACCACCGTCGAGCTGCGGGGCGTGGTCGACGACGCCATCAAGCTGGTCCAGCGGTCCGCCGACCTGTCGGGGGTCGACATCGACGTCGATGTTCCGGCGGGCATCCACGTCCACGCCCGGGTCAACGAGATCCAGCAGGTGTTCGTCAACCTGGTGAAGAACGCTGCGGAGGCCTGCCGGGAACGGCACGGGGACAGCGGCGGCGCGGTGCACATCCGCGCCGGGCAGGCCGGCGACCACGTCTGGATCGAGGTGCAGGACAACGGCGTCGGCATCCCGAAGGACAAGCTGGGGATCGTCTTCGACCCGTTCTACACGACCAAGCCCCCGGGCGCCGGGACCGGGCTCGGCCTCAACGTGGTGTGGCGGATCATCACCAAGTACCGGGGGACGGTGACCGTGGACAGCGTGGTGGGCGACGGGACCACCATCCGCACCCGGCTTCCGCTGCAGCCCTGACCCGCACCCGGAACCGCCGTGCGCCTCCGGACGCGCTTCGTCCTGCTCATCGCCCTGGCCGCCCTCGGTCCGGTGGGGCTGGTGGGCTTCGTCGCCAACCACGTCTCGTCCCGCCTCGTTCGCGCCAAGGTCGACGAGGTGCAGACCCGCACGGTGCAGGCCCTGGCCCGGTTCACCGATAGCTGGGTCGACCTGCAGCTCCGCCTGCTGGCCCGCCAGGTGGTGACCTTTCCGCTGGGTGAGCTGTCCGACGAGGAGCGGGTCGGGTTGCTGAAGCTCGTCTACTCCCAGACGCCGGGCGCCCACATCGTCAGCCTGGTGGACGAGCAGGGCGTCGACCTGTCGCCCAGCGTCTACCGGCAGCCGCAGGGCGTCGAACTGCCGGCCGGGGACCGCGACGTCGTCACCCCGGAGCGGTTCGCCGAGTTTCGCCGCCACTTCGACGGCGATCGCCTGGCCACGCCGCCGGGGCGGGTGTCCTTCGGGACGCCCTACACCCCGCCGGGGCGGGACCTCCCGGTGGCCGTGGTGGTCGCCCGTCTCGCCGGCGGTGCGGCGCTGGGGATGGAGCTGGACCTCGCGCCCCTGGACGAGCGCTTCCGGGTACCGGAGGGGACGGCCGAGCGGCTCGTCCTGGTCGACCAGGACGGTCAGCCGATCTGCGGCGACCCGCGGTACCTGGTGCCGGAGGTGCTCCGCGCCCTTCCGGCGGGTGTCCTGGCCGACGAGATCACCTACACCACGCCGGATGGCGTCGACGTGCTGGCCGCCTCGGCGACGGTTCCCGGCACCGGCTGGCGGGTCGTCGTCACCGAGCCCCTGCGCTCGGTGCTCGATCCGGTGCGGGAGATCGCCTGGCAGACGGCCTACGTGGCGGGGGTGGCGGCCCTGCTCAGCGTCGTCCTCGGCTCGCTCATCGGGCGGGAGATCACGGTGCCGGTGCTGGAGCTGCGCGACGCCGCCCTGGCGGTCGCCGAGGGTGACTTCGGGCGCCGGGTGCAGGGCCCCCAGGGAGGGGGCGAGCTGACCGAGCTGGCCCACGCCTTCAACTTCATGTCCCGGCGGCTGCGCCTGGATCGGGACGAGATCGCCGCCAAGAACGCCGAGATCGAGGCGTTCAACCGAGAGCTGCAGGACCGGGTCGAGGAGCGCACCCGACAGCTCCGCGAAGCCCAGGACCAGCTCGTCCGCAGCGCCCGCCTCGCGGCCGTCGGCGAGATGGGGGCGGGGCTGGCCCACGAGCTGAACAACCCGCTCACCGGCATCCTCGGCCTCGCCCAGCTCCTGCTGGCCCGCGCCCCGGACGGCCCCGATGCCGAGCTGCTGCGCAGCATCGAGGAGGAGGCTCGGCGCTGTACCCGGATCCTGCGGCAGCTCGAGGACATCTCGGGCGGCGACACCGAGGAGGTGCCGGTGGACCCGTCCTCCCGGCCCGTGGTAGATCTCGCCGGCGTCGTCGACGAGGTGCTCGGGCTGGTCCGGGTATCCTTCCAGGGCCGCGGGGTGTCGCTCTCCAGCCAGCTCCCGGCCGGACTCGAGGTGAGGGGAGATCGCAGTGCCCTCGGCCAGGCCTTTGCCCAGCTCCTGGCGACCTTGCGGTCGGCCGCCTCCCCGGGGTCGGCGCTCGAGGTCCGGGGAGAGGTGCGGGGGGACCGGGTGGTCGTGGCCCTCCGCCTGTCCGGGGAGCGGCTCCGGGTGGGCCAGGATGACTGGATGGCCTCCGGGATGGCCTTCTGGGCGGCGCGTCGGACCCTGGCGGCGCACGGCGGCGAACTCATCGAGGACCCGTCCGGGGGAGGGGAGCGTGGTGCGGCGGAGCCGGGGGGAGGGGAGCAGGCGACCTGGCTGGTGTCCCTGCCGAGGGCCTGAGCCTTGAAGCAGGGCCTGCAGCTCCTGTTGGCGGCGCTGATGATCATGGTCGGCGGCTTCGTCGGCTACAAGCTGCTGTTCGCCCGGAGCGACGGGCCGTCCGTGGCGGTGCTGGACGCCAGGGGCGAGGTGACGCGGACCCGGCGTGACGGCAGCCAGGAAGCGCTGTCGGTGGGCGACGAGCTCCAGCGCGACGACAGCGTCCGGGTGGGGGACGATTCGCGGGCCGTGCTCGGTGTCGGAGACGGGACCGTCCTGGAGCTGGAGGCCCGATCGGCCGTCCGGGTCCTCGACGTGGACGTCAGCGGCCTGCGCGTCGAGCTGGAGCAGGGCCGGGTCAAGGCCCGGGTGCGGGCCGGGGGGGTCCCCGTGGGCGTCACCAGCCGAGGGCGGGCCATCTACGCCGATGATGCCGACTTCGTGGCAGCGGTGGACGGGACCGGCGGTCTCGCCGTGGAGCCGGAGCGGGGAGAGGTCCGGGTCGAGGGCGTGGAGGGCGGCGCCCGCGATGTCCCGACCGGCAAGCGGTTGAGCTCGGTTCCCGGCCGGCCGCCGGTGGTCGAGGCCGTGCCCCGGGAGCTGCTGCTGGAGGTGGGGCGCCCGGGGCAGGCCTTGACCCGCCAGCCGGACATCCTGGTCGAGGGGCGGACGGGCGCCTACGCCGAGGTCCGGGTCGGCCACGAAGGGGCCTGGACCAGCGTCCGCGCCGGTCCCGACGGCCGGTTCCGGGCCAGCGTGCCCCTGGAGGAGGGCGAGAACCGGGTGGTGGTGGAGGCCCGAGACGCCCTGGGCAACCGGCGGGAGGACGAGGTGACCATCACCCGGGACTCGACCGCTCCCCCCATCGGCACCGGTGAGGTCCAGTGGGGCCCGTGATCGTCGCGGTGCTGCTGTGGCTGTCGGCAGCGGCCCGGGCCACCGGCGACCTGCGGGCCGTCGTGGTGGCGGTCGATGGGGGGGCATGGCCCGGCGCCGACGTGACGGTGGAGCTGTCCCTGGCCGACGGGGAGGGGAGGCCCTACACCGAGCGGGTCCCCCGCCTGGTCCCCTCCGAGGGGGTGCTGCTCGACGCGCCCCGCCCCCGCGCTCCGGGACGGTGGCGGGTGCGGTGGCGGCTCCCGGGGCAGGGCAGGGAAGCGGCCATGCAGGTCCAGGTGGGGGGGCAGCGGATCGAGGCGGTCCTGCCGCTGGATCCGCCTCCCGAGAGCGGGCTCGTGGTTCCCGAGGTCGTCGAGGGGGATGCCGGCCAGCGGGAGGCGCTCACCATCCCGGTCGGGGGCACCGACCTGCCGCCTCCCGACTCGCTGGACGTGGTGGTGCCCGTCGGCGTGGTCGAGGGAGTGCGGGCGACCGGGGACGGGCTCGCGGTGTCGTGGATCCCCCCCGCCGACCCGCTGCCGCGGGCGGTGCCGATGGCGCTGCGCGATTCCCGCCAGCCCCACCGCCCCCCGGCCTGGGTGTCCCTGCGCCTGGTGGGCCACCCCCGGGTGCCGGTCCAGACCGAGCCCGGCGCCGAGGTGCGCGCCACGGTGGGGGGGCGCAGCTACGGGCCGTTCGTCGCCGATGCCGACGGCCAGGCCATGGTCGAGGTCCGGCTGCTGCCCGGTGAGCACCAGCTCGCCATCGACGCGGTGGACGAGCTCGGCAATGCCCGGCGCAGCGAGCTGGAGCTGGGCGGCTACCTCGATCCCACCCTGGTGTTGCTGACGGACGGGGTGATCGTGCCCGGCGCGCCGCTGCCCGACCTGCACGTCGGCGCCTTCCGGGCCGACGGCCGCCCGTGGACGGGCCCCCCGCCCCGGTGTCGGACCGGGGTGCAGGACATCCTCGGCCTGGCGACCATCGGCCCGGGGCGGTTCATCGCCAGCCTGCCCCCATCGGCCAGCCAGATGTTCGACCTCAAGCTCGAGTGCAGCCTGTCGGACTCGGTGGTGGGCGACCTCCGCGTGCCGGTCGACGCCACGGTGCCGGCGCTGGTGCGCCTGCGGGTGTGGCCCCCGGAATTGCGGGCCGATCAACCCGTCGCCCAGGTGCAGGCGTGGTTGGAGGGCCCGACCGGGGATCGCCTGGAGGTGGGGGGAGTGCGGATCGAGGCGACCCACGGGACGCTGATCCCCGAGGAGGCGCCGCCGGGCATGACGGTGTCGACCTACGATGGCCGCGCCGCGGTCGACTACGGGGGCGACACCATCACGGCGAGCTGGTGGCCTCCCGCCGGGGTGGGGCTGCCCTGGCAGCTCGACGTCGCCCTGGCCGAGGTGTCCGACGCCGGCGTGCTGGGGCTGCGCATCGCGGCTCGGGATCGCCGGGGACGGCCGGTGGCCGGGAGCACCGTGGAGGTCGCGGTGGCGGGGCACCGCTCCACCGTCACCACCGACGAGGCGGGGACGGCGGCCGCCGAGATCCCCACCGGGAACCCGGTCGGACCCTGGGTGGTGGGGGTGCGGTCGGGAAGCGTGC
>RFKJ01000496.1 GCA_003694325.1 Deltaproteobacteria bacterium | reverse complement strand
TCCATGGCCAGCGACAACAGCCTGACGCTGCCCAACCGGCCGCAGGGCTACGTGCTGGAGTGGAACGGCCCCCGGTTCGACCCCATCAGCCAGACCTGGAAGGATGGGGGCACCGGCCAGAAGGCCTGTCTGCGGTTCGAGGACAGCGAGGCCAGCCTGGGCATGCCCGACGCCGAGGTCAGCCCCTCGGCCTGTCTCGAGCTTCCCGAGCCGCCCGATGACGGGCAGCTCTACGGGCAGATCTACACGCCGCCGTGGAAGACCGACGACGGTGCCGTGACCTTCCGGTGGGACCCGGCCACCAACAGCGGTGACACCGTGAGCGTGTCGGTGCGGTTCCTGGGGGCCGTCGACGAGACCGACTACTACTTCGTCGAAGACAAGGTCGTCATGTCGGCCGATCCCCGGTACGACGACATCGCCACCGAGTGGAACCGGGCGATCGCCGACGGCGAGATCCCGGCTGGCACCCCGCTGCCCGAGGGCTACCGCGAGTCGCTGGCCTGCGACCCGGAGGACGATGTCCAGTGGGTGTTCGACCCGGCGCTGCGGACGGCGGACGGCGGCTACCTGCCCTCCCTGCAGGGAGATCCGCTGCACACCATGGTCGAGGTCACCTGCACCGTCGACGCATCGGCGGGCGAGTTCACCCTGACCACCGAGCAGCTCGCCGACGCGCTCGACTTCGCCGACCTCTACGGCGCGGCGGGGGCCATCTTCTACGTGGCCCACACCCAGCGCACCATGGTGGAGATCCCGCCGGTGCGCGACAACTTCGGCCATCGCCGCGACATCCCCCCGGTCACGGTGGTGGGCAAGGCCGTGCAGGTCGGTCGCTTCTGGTACGACCGCTAAGGATCCTCGGAGTACATGATGCAGTCCAAGGCTCTCCTCGCCCTCCTGGGCCTGTCCGTCACCGCCTGCAAGGTCGGGGACGGCTTCGAGGACTACTACGCCGGCGCGACCGCCCCCGCACCGGAGATCAGCTCGATCTCGGTGGAGGGGGACCGCACGGGCAACACCGGTGGTCAGACCGCGATCATCCAGGGTTCGGGCTTCGGCAGCGATCCCGGCGCGGTGGTCGTGGTGATCGGGGACGTCAACGCCGAGATCGTCGACGTCAGCGACACCGCCATCGAGGTCATCGTCCCCCAGGGCCCCATCCAGGGCGGCAAGGTCGACGTGGTGGTCGGCACCGCCGGGGGCCGCGCGGTGCTGGCCGATGGCTTCGAGTACGTGATGCCGAAGGTCTACGACGACCAGTCGGCCTACATCGTGGTCAACAACGACTGGTTCTCCTGCTACGGGGGCATCGGGCCGTCGGGCTGCGAGAACATCGCCTACAACGGCTACACCGGGATCACCGGGCGGGCCGAGTTCCTCGACGGCTTCACGTTCCCGTACCAGCACGGGCAGTTCGTCGGCTACTGGGGAGGCGCGGACGTCCGCAACGAGTGGGTCGTGGACAAGCCGGCCTACGAGTACATCCCCCTGGACATCGAGGGTGCCGTCGAGGACCTCCGGGTCAAGACGGTCACCTCGTTTTCGCTGCAGAACCCGGCGCTGGCGTCGGCCGAGGGCTTCTGCTCGGACCTCTCGGCGCTGGGGACCTGGTACTACGGTGGTGGTGAGCCGATCACCGACGACCAGGGCGAGATCGTCGGGCGGACCGAGCCCCAGACCTTCGGCTACTCCTTCAGCTCCGACGTACCCTTCGTCACCGAGCCCCCGGGGAGCGAGGGCGACCGGTGTGAGGACCCGCGGGACCGCAACTACCGGCCCTCGGAGCTGAAGTTCTGCGAGGCCTACAACGACCGCGAGGCGGCCCTGACGGCCTACGAGCGGGCCGGCACCTGGGTGTACAACGCCGACTGGCCGGTGGGCGAGTACTTCTTCATGCCCGAGTCGCAGGACATCAACGACTACACCGACCCCGACGCCAGCAACGTGCACGTGGCCCTCAACGTGCCGGAGCTGGACATCCAGGGGGTGAACCTGACCCTGCCGCCGTGGGCGCCGTTCACGCCGACGAGCGGGCTGTCGGGGCCCTCGGGCTTCCCGGAGCTGTGGGGGGTCGGAGACTTCGACGCCTGCCCGGGTGGCGACGACGATGGCGCCTCCACCCTCGACGAGGACGGGATCGTCTTCCAGTGGTACCCGGCCGACCTGGGCACGGAGTGGGACGACGCCGTCAAGGACGTCAACGTGTCGGTCCGCCTGTCGTTGTCGGCGTTCTACCTGGGCTGGTACGGCGGCGAGAGCACGCCCCTGCGGGCGTCGATCGTCGTGCCCGACGACAACAACTACGACCCCGAGACCGGGCTGGCGTCGGTCACCGTGCCCAACTGGGTGCTGATGCAGTTCCCCACGCTGACCTTCACCAGCGGGCCGCAGGACGACCCCTTCGGCGGGCAGACCTGGGTGTGGGGGGATCCCGAGGCCGGGGACGGCGGGTACCTCATCGTCACCATGGAGCGGCTGACGGACTACCGGATCGAGGCCCCGACCCTCGCCGGAGACCTGGTGTTCAGCTACGCCACGGGCAACTTCGGGTTCTTCTTCTGGCACAACCCCACCGACGCCACCGACACCTGCTCCGACTGCCAGGACAACGACGGGGATGGGTGGGCCGACGCCATGGATCCCGACTGTGCCGACGGCGGGACGGACGAGGACAACAGCACCTTCGGCAGCACCACCTGCAACGACGGCGTGGACAACGACGGGGACGGCCTGGTCGATGCCGACGATCCCGACTGCGAGGATGGGCTCGACGGCGAGACCAACTGCAGCGACGGCATCGACAACGACGGCGATGGCTGGACCGACATCGAGGATGGGGAGTGCGGCCCCGGTGGCACCGGGGTCGAGGCCGGCGACGACGATCCGAGCTGGCAGTGCAACAACCACATCGACGACGACGGCGATGGCTGGTTCGACTTCGAGGATCCGGACTGCGTCTACGGCGCGGACGACGAGGTCGGCTTCGGTGACACTGCCTGCAACGACGGCATCGACAACGACGGCCACTACGACCCGGACGCTACGGACCTCACCTGCCTGATCTGGGGTGCGACCTACGACAGCGAGCAGCCCGAGAAGATGACCGGGCAGTGCGCCGATGGCATCGACAACGACGACGGCGACGGCTTCGTCGACGCCAATGACCCCGACTGCGAGCTGCCGCCCTACTCGGTGGAGGCCTACACCGAGGGGCAGCCCGAGTGGTTCGGCTGGTCGGCGAGCTGCTACAACGGCATCAACGACGACAAGCCGGCCGACAAGCTGACGGATGCGGAGGATCCCGACTGCATCAACCCGGACAGCGGTCAGCCGGACGGCTTCCTCGACACCGAGGCGCCCTGATCTTCCCCGCCTGCGCCCTTGACGGGGCGCAGGTGGTCCAATAAAACGGCGGAGCCGTCGCGAGACGGTCCGATCTGATGGGCTCGTAGCTCAGCTGGTTAGAGCGCGCGCCTGATAAGCGCGAGGTCGGCTGTTCAAGTCAGCCCGGGCCCACCACCATCACATCGTGCATCCTCCCCTCTTGGGGGCGTAGCTCAGTTGGGAGAGCGCCTGCTTTGCACGCAGGGGGTCGTCGGTTCGAATCCGGTCGCCTCCACCCCTCATCGAAGCCCGCGGCCACCGCCGCGGGCTTCGTTCGTCGTGGGGATCACTCGGTCAACTGCATGACGTAGATCCGCTTGAAGTCCCGGACCGCGTCGGTCTGTCGGCCCTGGGCGGCGACCGCCAGCCAGGTGGCGCCGTCGGTGCCGACGGTCAGGTCGAGATCGCCGTTGCCCACGGTGCCGGTGGGCACCCGGCGGGCATCCCCCGGCTCGTCGACGGACACCCGCCAGACCGGGTCGAAGGCGTCGTCGTCGTCGAGGACGTAGACGATGGTCCGGCCGTCGGGAGTCCAGGTCGGTCCCCGGGCGTTCATCACCACGCCCTCGGCCAGCTTGCGGGCCTCACCCCCGGTCGCCGGGATGACGTAGAGGTCCCACCGGTCGGGCTGCTCCTGGTTGCTGTAGTAGGCGACCCGGGTGCCGTCGGGGCTGAAGCTCGGCCGGGTCTGGG
>RFKJ01000495.1 GCA_003694325.1 Deltaproteobacteria bacterium | reverse complement strand
TGCTCTACCACCTGCTGGTCCCGCTCAGCGACGAGCACCAGTTCTTCAACCTGTTCCGGTACATCAGCTTCCGGACGGCCTGGGGACTGCTCACCGCGCTGGCCATCTGCTACCAGGCCTACCCGCCGTTCATCCGCTGGATGCAGCAGCAGCGGATGGCCCAGATCATCCGGGAGGACGGTCCCCAGTCCCACCGGCTCACCAAGGTCGGCACCCCCACCATGGGGGGGGCGGTGATGCTGGCCGGAATCACCGTCAGCACCCTGCTGTGGGCGAGGCTCGACCAGCCGGTGGTGTGGATGACCCTGGCGATCCTCCTGTCCCATGGCGCCATCGGCTTCCTCGACGACTGGAAGAAGGTGATGGAGCAGTCCAGCGACGGGCTGGCCGGCCGATGGAAGCTGGTCGGCCAGTTCGGCTCCGGGGCGGTGGTGCTGGGCGCGGCCTACGTGACCGGGGTCCTCGAGCCGGACCTCCACTTCCCGTTCTTCAAGGAGGCCACCATCCACTTCGACGAGCTGGTGGACGGCGCGCCGTGGCTGGGGTGGCTGTACGTGCTGTTCGGCATGTTCGTGATCAGCAGCTTCAGCAACGCGGTCAACCTCACCGACGGGCTCGACGGGCTGGCCATCGGCCCGGTGATCACCAGCGCGCTCACCCTGGCCGTCCTCGCCTACATCGCCGGCAACGCCAACCTGGCCAGCTACCTGCTGGTGCCCCACATCGACGGGGCCGGAGAGCTGACGATCCTCGCCGCCGCCATGGTCGGGGCCGGGCTGGCGTTCCTGTGGTTCAACGCCTACCCGGCGTCGATCTTCATGGGAGACGTGGGCAGCCTCGCCCTGGGCGGCGCCCTGGGGGTGATGGCGGTCATCACCAAGCACGAGATCCTGCTGGCGCTGGTGGGCGGCGTCTTCGTCATGGAGAACCTCAGCGTGCTCATCCAGGTGGTGAGCTACAAGACCCGCGGCCGGCGGGTGTTCCGGATGGCGCCGCTGCACCACCACTACGAGAAGCTGGGGTGGAGCGAGCCGAAGATCATCGTGCGCTTCTGGATCATCAGCGCCCTGCTGGCCCTGGTGGCCCTCACCACCCTGAAGCTGCGGTGAACGCCATGGCGCCGGCGTCGAACCTGGACCTCTCCGGCAGCGCGGTGCTGGTGGTCGGCATGGCCCGCTCCGGACGGGCTGCGGCCGCCCTGGCGCGTGATCTCGGGGCCCGGGTCACCACGACGGACCTGCGCCACGGCCTGCCCCCGGTGGAGGGCTGCCGCGCGGTCCACGGACGCCACGACGAGACCGACTTCACCGGCGCGGACCTCGTCATCGTGTCGCCGGGCGTCCCCGCCTCCGCCCCGCTGCTCCAGGCCGCCCGGCGGGCCGGCGCCACGGTGGTCGGGGAGCTGGGATTCGCCGCCGGGCTGCTGCAGGATCTGCCCGCCCTCTGCGTGACCGGGACCAACGGCAAGTCCAGCACCTGCCACTTCCTGGGGCAGCTCCTGCAGGCGGCGGGGCGTCGCCCCTTCGTCGGCGGCAACTTCGGGGTCCCGCTCAGCGAACTGGCCCGCCGTCGCCTCGGCGAGCGCCTCGACGTGGACGTGCTGGTGCTGGAGGTGAGCAGCTACCAGCTCGAGCTGCCGGGGGCGCTGCGTCCAGCGGCGGCCGCCGTGCTCAACCTCACCCCCGATCACCTCGGCCGACACGGTGACATGGCCGGCTATGCCGCCGCCAAGCGGGTCCTGCTCGAACGCAGCGCCGGCCCCGCCTGGCTGCCCACCGACCTGTCGGCCATGGCCGCGGGGATCCGCGCCCCGGTGCGCTGGCTCGACGCCCACCCGGGAGTCCGGGCGGTCGGCGATCGGCTCATCTTCGAGGGGGTGGACGACGACGGACCCGTCGACCTGTCGGGCCTGCCCCTCCCCGGCATCCACAACCGGGCCAACGTCGCCGCCGCCTGCGCCCTGGCACTCAGCCTGGGGATCCGCCGGGAGCAGCTCGTCGTCGATGCCCTCACCCCGCTGGCCCACCGCCTGGAGACCGTCGGCGTCGTCGACGACGTGCGCTGGGTGAACGACAGCAAGGCGACCAACGTCGAGGCGGCCCTGGCCGGGATCCGCGCCCTGCCCGAGGCCCGCCTCGTCCTTCTGGGGGGCGAGGGCAAGCCCGGGGCCGACTACGGCGCCCTGCGCCCGGCACTGGCCGGACGCGAGGTCATCGCCTTCGGCGCCAGCGGCCCCGAGATCCACGCCGTCCTCGGCGGACACGCGGCCCCCACCCTGGGCGCCGCCGTCGCCCTGGCCCGGCGGATCGCCCGCCCCGGCGACACGGTGCTGCTGTCCCCGGCCTGCGCCAGCTTCGACGAGTTCTCCGACTTCGAGGACCGCGGCCGCCGCTTCGCCGACCTGGTCCACCACCCGTCGACCGATCCCGCCTTGGAGTCCCCATGAACCGCCGCACCGACTTCTGGCTGATCAGCATCGTCGGCGCCCTGGTCACCCTCGGCCTGGTGATGGTCTACTCGGCCTCGGCCGTCGTCGCCGGGGAGAGCGCCGACGACCCCGCCTACTTCCTCAAGCGCCAGGCGGCCGCGGTGGCGATGGGGATCGTGCTGTGCGCGGGGACCGCGCTCACCCCCCTGGCCACCATGCGCCGCTGGCGCCTCGCCGCCTATGTCGCCTGCCTGTTCGCCCTGGTGCTGTGCTTCGTGCCGGGGATCCAGTACCGGGCCAACGGCGCCGCCCGGTGGCTGGGTTTCGGCAGCCTGCACCTGCAGCCGAGCGAGTTCACCAAGGTCGTGGTGCTGGTCATGCTCGCCGATTTCCTCGACCGGTGGCGCGGCTACCTCGGCGACCCCCGGGTCCTGTTCCGGGCGGTGCTCATTCCCGCCCCCGCCGTGATCCTCATCCTGCCGCAGCCCGACTTCGGCACCACCGCCATCCTCTGCGGCCTGTGCGCCCTGATGCTGTTCGTCGCCGGCATGCGGCTGCGACACATCGGTGTCCTCGTCGGCGCGGGCGTGGCCGTGGGCGTGCCGGTGATGCTGGCCCAGCAGTACCGGATCAACCGGGTGACCAGCTTCCTCGACCCCTGGGCCGTCAGCTCCGGCGAGGGCTACCACACCATCCAGAGCTGGATCGCCATGCACAGCGGCGGCCTGTGGGGCCAGGGACTGGGCAACAGCATGGCCAAGCTCTACTTCCTGCCCGAGCCCTGGACCGACTACATCGGTGCCGTGATCGGCGAGGAGCTGGGGCTGGTCGCCGTCCTGCTGGTCATGGCGCTGTTCGCCGGCCTGTTGTGGCGGGGCCTGACCATCGCCCGCCACGCCCGGGACCCCTTCGGGATGTTCCTCGCCGCCACCCTGACGGCGATGATCGGGCTCAACGCCTTCTTCAACCTCGCGGTGATCATGGGCATGGTCCCCCCCAAGGGGCTGGTGCTGCCGTTCATCAGCTACGGGGCCAGCGCGATGCTGGCCAACCTCTGGGCGGTGGGGATCCTGCTGGCGATCTCGGCCGAGGCCGAGGCCGGGCCGGCCGCCCTGGGCAGGTCGCCGGCCGAGGGCTGGCCCCAGCGCCACGAGATCGCCACCGCCCGGCGACGGGCGGCGGCGGCAGGGGGGCACTGATGTTCCGCGGCCGGATCCAGCACATCCACATGGTCGGGATCGGTGGGACGGGGATGTGTGGCATCGCCGAGGTGCTGCTCACCCAGGGGTTCCGGGTCACCGGCTCCGATGTCCGGGAGAGTGCCACCCTCGAGCGGCTGCGTCGCCTCGGGGGGCGCATCTGGGTGGGCCACGCCGCCGAGCACGTCGCCGGCGCCGACGTCGTGGTCAAGTCCACCGCGATCCCGCCCGACAACGTCGAGATCCAGGCGGCCGAGGCGGCCCTCGTCCCGGTGATCCCCCGCGCCGAGATGCTCGCCGAGCTGATGCGCATGAAGTACGGCCTGGCGGTGGCCGGCAGCCACGGCAAGACCACGACGACGAGCATGCTGGCGGCCTGCCTCGCGACGGCCGGCCTCGACCCCACCATCGTCATCGGCGGGCGGCTCGACCGCATCGGGAGCACCGCCCGCCTCGGAATGGGCGAGCACCTGGTGGCCGAGGCCGACGAGAGCGACGGCAGCTTCATGCTCCTCGCCCCCACCGTCGCGGTGGTGACCTCCATCGACCCCGAGCACCTCGACCACTGGGGCGATCTCGACACGCTGCTCGACGGCTTCGCCGCCTTCGCCAGCAAGGTGCCGTTCTACGGGTTCGCCGTGGTGTGCCTCGACCACCCCAACGTCCAGGCGATCCTCCCCCGGATCCGGCGCCGGACGATCACCTATGGCCTGGGCGCCCAGGCCGAGGTGCGGGGCACCGACATCCGCCCCGACGGGGTCCACACGCGCTTTGCCGTCCTGCGCCACGGCCAGCCGCTCGGCGAGCTGGCCCTGTCCATGCCGGGCCGGCACAACGTCCGCAACGCCCTGGCGGCGACGGCCGTGGCCCTGGAGCTGGGCATCGACTTCTCCACCGTGGCCGAGGCGCTGGACGGGTTCACCGGCGTGGACCGGCGGTTCAGCATCCGGGCGGTGCTCGCTCCCCCGGCGGGCGGCGAGCCGGTCACCATCATCGACGACTACGGCCACCACCCGGCCGAGATCCAGGCCACCCTCACGGCGGCGGCCGAGGCCTGGCCCCACCGCCGGGTGATCGCCGTGTTCCAGCCCCATCGCTACACCCGGGTGCGCGACCTGTTCGACGACTTCGCCCGCAGCTTCAACCAGGCCGGGCAGGTCCTGGTCACGCCCATCTACCGGGCCGGCGAGCGCCCCCTCGACGGCATCGACCACCACCGCATCGCCACCGCGATGCGCGACCGGGGCCACCGCGCCGTGGTGGCGGTGGACGGTCTGGACGCCGCCGTGGACTGGCTGCGGGACGAGGTGCGGCCCGGCGACGTGGTCCTGACCCTGGGCGCCGGCGACGTCAACCGCGTCTGCACCGACCTCGACGCGGCCCTGCGGGCGCAGGGCTTCCGGGCCGCGGAGCATGGCTGACCTCGACGCCGGAGCCGATCCCCGGCTGGCGCCCGACGGCGGGTGGGGCGCCCTGGCGACGGCGCTGGCCGAGATCCCCGGGGTGCGGGCCCGGTGCCGGGAGCCGCTGGCGGCCCACCTGCCGCTGCGCTGCGGGGGGCCGGCCGGCGTCTGGGTCGAGGTCGACGACGAGGCGGCGCTCCGGGCGGCGCTGCAGACCATCCGCGCTGCGGGAGCGAAGTGGCAGCTCTGCTGGCCCTTCGAGGATCGGATCGTCAAGGAGGGCGGCATCCCCGGGGTGGTGATC
>RFKJ01000494.1 GCA_003694325.1 Deltaproteobacteria bacterium | reverse complement strand
GCCATCGCCACGGCCACCGCCGGCCTGCGCCGGGGCGAGCGCGGCCTGCTGGCCGCCCGGCTCTACGCCCTCCAGGGCGAGGCCTGGGAGCGCCTCGGGGACACCGCTCGCGCCCGGCAGGCCTACGCGCGCGCCATCGAGGCCCGCTGACCGGGTCGCGCGGAGCCACCGCCGGGGCGGGGAGGGAACGGGCGCTGGGCCGGCGGAGACCAACGCGTCCGGGGCCCGGTCCGCCGGTGGCGAGGACCCCGGCCGCTGTCCGACCCGGCTCCGTGCTAAACCGGGACCATGCCCTTCCCCCCCGCGGTCGCCCGGGCCATCGCCCGCACCTGGCTCGACGACGCCGAGCTCGAACGCCTGTCGGCCCTGCACTTCCAGGACGCCGGCCACGGCTACGACGCCTTCGGCATGCACCCCGACTTCGTGGCGATGGCCACGGTGCTGGTGAAGGGGCTGTACGAACGCTACTTCCGGGTCATCAGCAGCGGCCACGAGCACATCCCCCAGCACGGCCCCGGCATCCTCGTCGCCAACCACTCCGGGAACATCCCCATCGACGGGATGATGATGTGGTACGACGTGCTGACCCACACCTCGCCGCCCCGAGTCCCCCGGGCGGTGGCCGATCACTTCGTGCCCGCCCTGCCCATCGTCGGCACCCTGTTCGCCCGCGGCGGCATGGTGGGGGGAAGCCGCGGAAACGCCCGTGCCCTGCTGGAGAGCGGCGAGCTGCTGATGATCTTCCCCGAGGGCACCCCGGCGATCCTCAAGCCGTTCAAGGACCGCTACAAGCTGCACCCGTTCCGCCAGGGCCACGCCGAGCTGGCCATCCGCCACCGGTGCCCGGTGGTCCCCTGTGGCGTCGTCGGCGCCGAGGAGCAGCTCCCCCAGCTCACCACCAGCCGGCTGCTCGGCAAGCCCTTCGGCGTCCCGGCGGTGCCGATCCCGGTCGTGCCCGTCCCGCTGCCGGTCCGATACCACCTGCTGTGGGGCCCGCCCATCCCCCTGCACGAGGAGCACAGCCCCGAAGAAGCCGACGACCCCGACATCGTCAAGGCGGCCGCCGCCCGCGTCCAGCAGGCCGTCCACGAGCTGGTCCAGCGCGGTCTCAAGCAGCGCAAGGGGATCTTTCGATGACCCGGCCGCTCAACGTCATGGTGACCGGCGCAGACTCGCCAGTCGGCGAGCGACTGATCCGCGATCTCCTCGACGACAGCCGGGTCGACCGCATCCTGGCGGTGCCCTGGCGGACCGGCGATCACCTCCCCCCCGACGACCGGCTGACCATCGTGCCGGTCGACCTGTCGTCGTCCCGCCGGGTCCACGACCTGCTGTTCGGCAAGGCGCGCGACCTCGGCATCGACGTGGTCGCCCACACCCAGCTCCACCGGTCGGCGCGGGAGGAGGGCCCGCGGATCCGTCGCTACAACGTCGATGCCGTCCGGGCGCTCCTGACCCTGTCGGAGCGCCACCCCACCATCCGGCGCATCGTGCTGCGCAGCGACGCCGTCGTCTACCAGCTCCAGCGCGACCTCCCCGTCCTCATCGGCGAGCACCACCCCCTGAACATGTCCGGGGCCGCCCCCCAGTGGGTGACCGACCGGGTCGAGGCCGACGTCACCGCCTGCACCCGGATGGGCATGACCGACCTGGAGATCGTGGTCCTCCGCACCGCCGAGATCCTGGCGCCCGGCTGCGGCAGCCAGCTCTACGACTACCTGGAGAGCACGGTCTGCCTCCGCCCCGCCGGCTACGACCCGATGATCAACGTCCTGACCATCCTCGACTGCTCGGCGGCGATGCAGAAGGCCATCCACCATCACAGCCAGGGCGTGTTCAACATCCCGGGGGCCGACACCCTGCCCCTGACCGCCGCCATCCGCAAGTGGGGGCGGGTGGGCATCCCGATGATCGGGGCCCTCCTGTCGCCGGCCTACCGCCTGCGCAGCCTGGTGACCGGCCACGACTTCCGCTACGGCATGAACCGCCGTCGTTTCCTGTACTCGGGCGTGCTCGACGGAACTCGCGCGCGCGAGGTGTTGGGGTACGTTCCGTGCCACCCCGTGGAGTGGCCGGCCGGCTGAACCCGGCGCACCACCGAGGTCCCGTGCAGACCGTCCTGATCCTCATCGCCCTGGCGACCTTCGCCTACGTGCTGGCCCACTACGTCGTCGAGCACCTGCAGGCGCGCTTCCTGGTCACCGGCGGGGTGGAGTACCTGGTCCTCGGGCTGCTCATCGGCCCCCACATGGCCTGGGGATCGGCCCTGTCGGCCCAGACCCTGCAGGACCTGCAGCCGATCATGACCCTGGTCATCGGCGGGGTGGGCCTGCTGCTGGGGCTGCGCGCGAACTTCCGCGCGCTGCTGTTTCGCGACGACGGGGCCAGCCACCTCGCGGCGACGGTGTTCCTGGCGTCCATCGCCGCGGTCGGCGCCGGGACCTGGCTGCTGCTCCGCACACCGTTCATCGGTTCCTTCGAGCCCCACGACGTCATGGCCGGCGCCTGGGTGCTGGCCGCCAGCGCGGCGGTGACGAGCCCCGCCGCCCTGGACCTCGTGCAGCGGCGGTTCAACGCCCACGGCCGCCTGACCAACATGCTCGAAGGAGCGATGCGCGCCGGCCAGCTCCTCGGCATCGTCGGGTTCGGGGTCGTCTTCTGCGTCTTCCACGACCCGGTGCCCGGCTACGAGGGCTGGGACTACGCCAACTGGCTGCTGATCACCGTGGTGGTCGGCGGCGGCCTGGGGCTGCTGTTCCGGGCGTTCATCGGAGACGACGCCGACGATCCCGACCACGTCTTCCTGGCCATGCTCGGCATCATCGTCTTTGCCACGGGCGCGGCGTACACCCTCGAGCTGTCGCCGATGCTGGTCAACCTGGTGCTCGGCATGGTGCTGGCCAACATCGCCCGCTGCGCCGACGACATCGTCGACGCCATGGAGCGGCTGCGCCGGCCGGTGGGCCTGATGCTGCTGGTGCTGGCCGGGGCACTGTGGCAGCCCATCCCCTGGACCGGCTGGATCGTGGCGGCCACCTACGTGCTGCTGCGGTTGACCGCCCAGCTCCTCGGCGGGTGGGCCGCGTCGGTCTCCCTCGACGGCGTTCCCCGCGACATCGGCCGCGGCCTGCTCAGCCAGGGAGAGGTCGCCGTGGCCATGGTGGTGAGCTACCGCATCGTGTTCGAGGGGCCCGTCGTCGACATCGTGTTCACCGCCGTCCTCGTCGGGGTCGTGTTCAGCGAGCTGACCAGCGCCCGCCAGATCAAGGCGCTGCTCATCGACGGCGGGGACATCCAGCGGGACGATCCCGGAACCCGCGGAGACGCCCCCATCGTCGGTCCGGGGGACTTCCCCACCGACCGGGAGCCGCCTGCGCTCCCGACGGCCCCCGCCCCCGAGCCTGGAGCCTGAGGTGTACGTCGTCGTCGTTGGAATGGGAGAGGTCGGGCGCTTCGTCACCCAGGTGCTCGAAGCCGAGCAGCACGACGTGGTCGTCATCGACAACGACGCGGGGCAGCTCGAGCAGGTCGCCGAGCGGGCCGATGTCGCCACCCTCGTCGGCTACGGCGCGAGCCTCGACACCCTGCGCAAGGCGGGCGCCGACCGGGCCGATCTGGTGGTCGCGGTCACAAACCACGACGAGGTCAACCTGCTGGCGGCCCTCGCCAGCCGCCACCTGGGCGCCTCCCGGACCATCGCCCGGCTGCAGGGGTCCGAGTACAGCGATCTCGAGGAGGGGATCCAGTACGGAATGCTGGGGATCGACGTCGTGGTCAATCCCCGGGTCCTCGTCGCCCAGGAGATCGCCAAGATCGCTCGCAGCCACGGGGCGCTCGACGTGCTGGGCCTGGCCGGCAACCGCATCGAGGTCGTCCAGCTCGAGCTGCCCGGCCGCAGCCGGGTCCTCCACAAGCCGCTGGCCAACCTCAACCTCCCCGACCAGACGCTGGTCGCCGCCGTGGTGCGGGATCGGGAGCTGTTCGTACCCGGCGGCTCGGACGTCCTGCTGCCCGGCGACCGGGTCTACCTCGTCGGACGCGCCGGCGAGATGCTCGCGGTCGAGGAGCAGTTCTGCGGGGGCCGGGAGGCGGCGCGGGTCTGCATCGTCGGCGGCGGTGTCGTCGGCACCGCCCTGGCCCGGCTGCTGAGCCGCTCCGACACCGAGGTCCTGGTCATCGAGAAGAACCGTGCGGCCGCCGAGCGCCTGGCCATGGATCACCCGCGGGTGACCGTCGTCCACGGTGACGGCACCAACCTCACCCTCCTCGAAGAAGAGCTGGTGGGCAGCTACGACCTGTTCTGCTCGGTGTCCCACGAGGACGAGGTCAACCTGATGAGCGGCCTGCTGGCCAAGCGGGTCGGGGCCCCGCGCACCGTCAGCCTGGTCCACCGCCCCGACTACATGGACATCTACCGGCAGCTCGGCATCGACGTGGTGCTCAGCCCGCGCCAGACGGCCAGCGACCACATCCTGAAGTGGGTACGCCAGACCGAGCTGAAGAGCCTGACCATCCTCGAGGGAGGCCAGGCCGAGATCCTCGAGCTGGAGGCCACCCCCGGGGCCCGGGTGGTGGGCACGCCGATCAAGCGGTTGAACTTTCCGCGCGGCGCGATCCTCGGGGCCATCGTCAGCGGCGGCGAGGCCCGGGTGCCCCGCGGAGACGACGTGGTCCAGGCCGGTGACACCGTGGTCATCCTGACCACCGCCTCCACCCGCTCCCAGGTCGAACGCCTGTTCCGTCGCCGCATGCTCTGATCCTGCGCTCCCTGCTGTTGCTCCCGCTCCCCCGGTTCCCACCATTCCGACCCGTACGACCAGCGCCCTGACCCTGCTCCGCGCGGCCGCCCGTCCCTCCGGCGGGCTGCTGCTGGTCCTCGCCGCCGCCATGGCCGCCTGCGCCGCGGTCGGGCCGCTGCGGGGGAGCCTCGTCGGTTCGGTCCACATGCTGGTCTCGGCGGCGATCTGCGCCGCCTGTGGCCTGGTGGCCCTCTGGACGGGCCGCAACGCCCACCCCCACATCGGCCGGCGCGAGGCGCTGCTGGTCGTCGCCATCGCCTGGCTGTCCTGCGGCGTCTTCGGGGGCCTGCCGTTCATCATCGGCGCGCACTTCACGCCCTGGGATGCCTTCTTCGAGGCCGTCAGCGGGTTCACGACGACGGGGGCGACGATCCTCCCCGAGATCGAGGAGCGACTGAACGCCCCGCTCCACATCTGGCGCCTCCTCACCCACTGGCTGGGCGGGCTCGGCATCGTCGTGTTGTTCGTGGCGCTGTTCCCGGCGCTGGGGGTCGGCGGCAAGCACCTGTTCTTCACCGAGGCGCCGGGGCCGTCGACCGAGGGGCTGGCGCCCCGCATCAAGCAGACGGCCAGCGTGCTGTGGCGGGTCTACGCCGCCATCACCGCGATCGAGGTCGCCCTGCTCATGCTGGCCGGCATGGACTGGTTCGAGGCCCTGGGGCACGCCTTCTCGACCATGGGCACCGGCGGGTTCTCGACCCGCAACACCAGCGTCGCAGCCTTCGACAACGTGGCCGTCGAGGTGGTGATCACCCTGTTCATGCTCATCGCCGGGTCCAACTTCGGCCTGTTCTACGAAGCCCTGCGGGGAGGCATCCGGGTCTTCCTCCAGAACCTCGAATTCCGCGTCTACCTCGGCGTCTTCCTGGTCGTGTCGCTGATCATCGCGACGGACATCCTCGGCTCGGTCCACGATAACGTCTTCGACGCCCTCCGCTACGCCAGCTTCCAGACGGCCACGGTCATGACGACGACCGGCTTCGGCACGGACGACTTCGACAAGTGGCCGGTCTTCTCCCAGACCCTGCTGGTGATGCTCTACTTCCTCGGCGGCTCCGCCGGCTCGACCGCCGGCGGCATCAAGGTGGTCCGGGTGGTCATCATCCTCAAGGCCATCACCGGGGAGATCCGCCGCGGCTACCGGCCGGCCCTGGTGGCACCGGTCCGGCTGGGCAGCGTCGTCGTCCCCAGCACCACCGTCAGCGAGGCCATGGCCACCGGCCTGGTCTTCATTCTCACGGTCGGCGTCGGGGGCGTGCTGGTGGCCCTCCTCGACCCGGTGGACCTGACGACCGCCTTCATGGCGTCGCTGGCCTGCGTGGCCAACGTCGGCCCGGGCCTGGCCATGGTCGGTCCGGTCGAGAACTACGCGTTCTTCTCTCCCGCGACGAAGATGGTGCTGAGCGTGGCGATGCTGCTCGGGCGCCTCGAGTTCTTCGCCCTCCTGGCCCTGTTCGTTCCCAGCTTCTGGAGGCGCTGACCGATGTTGCGCAAGCTGCTCATCGTCGTCGCGCTGTTCTGGGCCATGGACCGGCTCGGCTCCTTCGGTGCCCTGCACGGGGACGGCGCCAGCGCCGCCTTCACCCTGGTGTCCTTTGGCTTCATCCTGCTGGCGGCCTACACGCTCGGCGCGCTCGCCGAGAAGATCCACCTCCCCCACATCACCGGCTACCTGCTGGCCGGCGTCGCCTGCGGTCCCCACTTCCTCGGCCTGCTGGGCGGCGAGGTCGTCCACCAGCTCAAGATCTTCGACATCCTGGCCATCGCGCTCATCGCCATGGAGGCCGGCAGCGCCCTCGACGTCGGCGGCCTGCGCCAGCGGTGGCGCCAGGTCGCGGTCCTCACCACCGCCCTCATCGTGCTGTCCCTGGTCGGCGGCCTGTCCTTTGCCGGGATCACCAGCGGGGTGATCCCGCCGGTGGCGATCCCCTGGCTGGAGGGCCAGGGCGCCGGGCTGTGGGTGAGCGTCGGCCTGCTGCTCGGTGTCGTGGTCATGGCCACCAGCCCCCCGGTCACCCTGGCGGTCGTCAGCGAGGCCCGGGCCCGCGGGCCGTTCACCGACACCCTGCTGACCACGGTCATCATCAACAACGTCCAGGTCGTCGTGCTGTTCGCCGTGGCCATGGCGGTGGCCCAGGCCCTGACCGGCGGCATGGCCGGGGCCGAGGCGGTGCACGGGGGGCACGGCGGGGGAGCCGGGGCGGTCCTGGCTCAGCTCGCCTGGTCCCTGGTGCTGGGCAGCTTCGTCGCCAGCCTCGCCGCCGCCGCCCTGCGCTTCCTCGACCGCGACGCGATGTTCGCCATCGTCGGGCTGTGCTTCACCGCGTCGTGGGTCGCCGACCAGCTCGGCGCCTCGCCGCTGCTGACCTTCCTCACCGCCGGCGCCCTGTTGAACACCGCGACGAAGCAGGGCGAACCGTTCAAGGCCGTGGCTTCCCGGCTGTCGGGCCCGGTCTACGTCCTGTTCTTCACCCTGGTCGGCGCCGACCTGCACGTCGACGCCCTGACCGCCATGGCCCCCTTCGCCATCGCCATCGTCCTGATCCGGTTGGCGTCCTACGTCGCCGCCATCCGGCTGTCCGGCCGGCTCATCGAGCTGCCCGACAGCCTCGTCCGCCACGGCGCACTCGGACTGGCTCCCCAGGCGGGCATCGCCCTGACCGTCGCGCTGGGGGTGGGCCACGAGTTCGAAGGCTGGGGCATGGACTTCGAGACGCTCGGCCTGGCCGCCATCGCCCTCAACGAGATGGTCGGGCCGGTGCTGCTGAAGTGGAGCCTGTCGCTGGCCGGCGAGGCCGACGCCGACAACCGGGCCCGGGCCGCCGCCGAGCT